>NZ_JAUBTL010000069.1:0-33570 GCF_036702475.1 Microcoleus sp. D2_18a_B4 | reverse complement strand
AAGTGGAAGTCCTGAGAGGGATGAAGCTGAGGCGTACTAATAGACCGAGGGCTTGACCTCTCTTTCTACATGGTGATCATGATGACTTAATTCTCTGCAGTCTTCAGGGTTTTTTACCCTTATTTTTTTTCCGTCTCTACAAAGACGCCGTGGCATCACTGGGATTCTATTCCTTTTTCCGTTGTTAAAACTCCGGGTTGCTAATCTGAGGGAATAGGAGCTGATTGCGTCTAATTTTCATCAATTCCGCAATAGGTGCATGGCAAAGCTCCCTCCCTACTCCCTCCGCTTCGCTGCGCCCACGATTGACCGTATAATCAAATTCAAAAGCTACTATGACGGCGTTGCGATCGCCTCGACGACAGTAAGGCGACCGATGTATTTCCGAATTCCCATAAGCTTGAGCTTGTGTCCTTGTAAAATCGCACAATTATAAGCTAAAGCTATTAAGAATATTAAAGTTTTATATTAAAGTTTTTAGGCGGCGGTCACAAGGGTAACTTTTTTCAAGATTATAGCCTCCTGTTTTACAGTCCTTAAACATTGCTTCGATACCACTGCGACATTTAAACGCTGTTACAGCTTGTTTCACTTTGCCGATATTGGTGAGTAAATACCAGTCTTCATCTTCGCCACTATTTCGATATTTTCGTTGCCCATAACCAGCGACATCAAAACAGCCCAATCCTTGCTGCTGATTTTAACTCCTGTCACATAAAAGCTCGTACCTGCGACTAAACCACACTCACTCAACCGCTTAAATTCCTCTCCTTCTTCTTGAATATAGCGTCCCTGTTTTACTCTCAAAACACACCTTATGTTCTTTTCACACAGCCCACTTGCCAGCTTAACGATCGCAAATTCAGGCGTTTCCTAAAAGGACCATTTTATATTTTTTTAGCAGACCAAGAATGGGGCAGATTAAGCTTTGTTGTTCTCGGATGTTGCTACAGGCACAGCGAAGGCAATATCTGCTACTACAACGGTAAAGCTCTCTTGTCCCCAATCAGGCTAATCATCAACATATTTTTATCTCGCCACTGCGTTCTATCAATGGCGACCTTCAACTCTTGTTTCTTTTTAAATTGAGTTCTCCAGATATATTTAAGCAGATGAAACCAAAGCTTTTCTATCTTGAGGATAGGTAGCTTGAGAAACCGTTGAATAGAACGTCGTCGGCTCTCAAACATGATTGGGTATGGCATCAATTTCGCCAATAACTCAATACTCACTTGTTTATGGGTTGGGAGCAGAAAAACTAAAATAGTCACAGTCAAGTATTCGGTGTTTTTGAGCTGCTGTTGGAAACAAATTTGGTATGATTGAGGTAACATTTTTAACTGATGGGGCTTCTTAACAAGACTGACCCCATATTTTTTTACCAAAAATCGATCCTAGCCCCGTCATCTGTATTGGTTGATATATTTTACCATAAGCTCAGGAGAGCTAGAAACGTTGTTATATATTCCTGCGTCATTGATATAAAAAAAGAAAATTAATAGTGTAGGTTTTGTTTCTCAACCTAACCTACACTATTAATAATTTGTGTAAGGGGAATGTTTATTCCTAACTCTCATTCTTCACGACACGGAAGTTACGGAAATACGGATAACTTTTGTTTTCCTGATTCCTTCTTCTTTCTTGCTTATTCCTTCTTCTTTCAACGTCCCCATTCCTCATTACTAACTCCCAAATGACTCGCTTAGCCACAACAATAGAAGCCATACTTTACCTAAAAGGTCAGCCAGTGTCGATCGCAGAAATTGCCGAGATTGCCAAGTGCGATCGAGCCGAAGCCGAAGACGCCATCATCGAACTCATGTCTGACTCGTCCCACCGCGACAGTGCATTAGAAGTCGTCGAAACCCCCACAGGATACAGCCTGCAACTCAGAGAAGAGTTTGCCAGTTTAATGCAAACTTTAATACCTCCAGAATTAGGTGTGGGAGCTTTGCGGACGCTGGCTGCGATCGCCCTCAAAGGCGGCATCGCTCAGCCAGATTTAGTTAACTTGCGAGGTTCAGGAGCTTACCAACAAGTGCAGGAACTGGTAGAAATGGGTTTCGTCCGCAAACGGCGGCCGACTGAAGGGCGGTCGTATTGGTTACAAGTTACCGAGAAATTTCATCGGTACTTTCAAGTAGACCAACTGCCAAAACAATTGCAACTTGACTTTCAGGCAAATTTGTACCCAAGCAATGACGAGTAGTTTGAAGTAGAATGTAACCAGCCAGAAATTAAGAATCGCCAAATGGTTTTTCACCCTGACTTTGACACATCCAATGCCCAACAAACCGCAGTCAATCCACTGCTGAAGTACCTCCAACACCAATCCCCGGAGGTGCTAGCCCGCGTCGCCAAGTCTGTCAGCCCCGACATCAGAGAAATAATCTCTCATAACGTTCAAGGACTTGTCGGCGTTTTGCCTTCAGAAAATTTTAACGTCGAAATTACCACCGATCGCGAAAACTTAGCAGGTTTGCTAGCTTCAGCGATGATGACAGGCTATTTTTTGAGGCAAATGGAGCAAAGGATGCACCTAGAAGAAAATTTAGCAAGCACCAGCTCGATTCAACCAAACTCACCCAAAGACAAGTAAAAAGGTCAACGGGTTGGGGAAGCCAGAAAGATGAAAGTTGTTCAGAAAAATCCATAATCCTGAATCATGGAGGCACAGGGAATTAAGAAACCGGGCTGTTAACCGGCTATCCCTAGCGCTACACCGAGGATTTTGGTGAAAAAACCCGGTTACTGCTTCCAGGACTATAAAGCATCAGATTCATCTTCCATCCTCCACCCTTGCAACTAATACCAATTTCAAAAAAGAATGCAACTGCAGATAAGCTCCAAATCCTTATGCAGTAAGTCATTCTTAATTCTTTAATCGAAAATCGAAAATCGAAAATCGAAAATGGTATTACCCACCGGCGGAGCTACCCGATAGGGGAAAAGCACCCGGACGTACTTTAATATTCTGAACTTGACCCAAACGGTTAATTTCCAGTTCGAGTTCTTTGCCCACAACCGTGTTTTCCACCCGTTCTTGCACGTCACCGGGAGTGTTAACCGCAATTCCGTCAACTTTTTGAATGACATCTCCGGGGCGCAAGTCGGCTTTTTGAGCGGGGGAATTTTCCACGACTCGCGCCACGGCTACGCCTTGATCGAGGGTAATTTTATTATTATCGAGCTGTTTGTTGAGTTCGGCCTTGGTGGCTGCAGTCAAGCTGACCATTTGAATGCCGAGATAGGGATGTTCGGCTTTACCTTTGGCGAATAGCTGATCGGAAACTCGTTTGGCGGTTTCGATCGGAATTGCAAATCCCAAGCCCTGAGCGTCGGCGCGAATGGCGGTATTGATGCCAATTACTTCGCCTTGGTCATTGAGCAGTGGGCCACCAGAATTGCCGGGGTTGATGGCGGCGTCGGTTTGGATGAAGCGGACTCGCTTGTCGGGGATGCCGACTTGGGAACTCGATCGACCCGTAGCGCTGATAATACCCACAGTCACGGTATTGTCGAGACCTAAAGGATTGCCGATCGCGATCGCCCACTGTCCCGGTACAATATTGTCCGATCGACCCAAAGCCACCTGCGGCAGTTCCTTAGCATTAATCTTAACCACAGCCACATCCGTCAGCGGATCGACTCCCTGCACCTTACCCTCAAACTCGCGGCCGTCTTTGAGCGTCACCTTGACAGTATCCGTCCCGGAGACAACGTGAGCATTAGTAACGATGCGGCCGTCAGAAGTGAGAATAAACCCGGAACCCGTACCTCTCTTGGTTCGTTCTTCCGGCTGCGGCAAATTCTCCCCAAAAAACCGACGAAACAACGGATTTTTGAATGCTTCGGGCACTTGATTCGCCACCTTGCTGGATGCGTCAATCCGCACTACAGCCGGGCCGACTTTTTCGGCTGCTTCAGCAATAAAATTGGGATTGCTGCGATCGACCGCCCGATTTTCCAGAACTGGAGGAGAGGGATAGGGGGGGATTTGCTGGCGTACTACTGGCAAAACCAATCCGGTTTCCAGATTGTTTGAGCCTTGCAGATAGCGATTTCCCAACCATCCCATACCTCCGCCGATTGACAGCAAAGTCACATAAAGGGTCGCTTGCTTAAAAGATAAACTCATTTAATAACTCCCGCTAAATACCTCATCCCCGCAGACAGGTTCCGAATCAAGCATTTTGTCTTGGCGACGGGAAGGAAGCGGGGCGGGGCGTACCGCTTCCTCAAGAACATAGCTGTTAACAGGCAGGCGCCCATCGGCATCACAGGCAATTTTGCCGGATTTGCCAAGAGCGAATCAAACTAATAATTCTCATCCTAACTTGGCTTAGCCTGGGATTTACAGTCTGGGGGGTGGCTAGAGCTTGTAAATATGCAGTTTCACAGGATTTTAAAATTGTCAACTGTCCGAAATGAATAGTTTTTTATGTACATAATGACTTTTAAACGCTTATTTCCGCTGATTTTTGCATTAATTTGGTCGATCGCACCCGTTGGGAAAACGGTGGCAAATACCGAGATCCCACCTGCAAATCTTCCTTCAGGTACACCTGTAGAAAACCCCGACCCCGCCCGCGATTGCCCCAGTCCGGCTAGGTCTCGGTTGCGCCGCCACACTGTGGCCCAGGGCGAAACAATAGAAAGCATCGCGCGGCAGTACAATGTGATTCCTGCGGCGCTGCTCGGGATAAATCCGATGTTGCGGGGCGGTGGAGGATCTGCTGGAAGTGCGATCGTCATTCCTCCGTACAGTGGCATCGAGGTAGAAGTGCCTGCGGGCTGGAATTGGCAAAAACTGGCAGAAGCTTACAAAGTGCGCGCAGATTTGCTATTTGAGGCGAATGGGTGCAGGCCTTTGGGGAAAACGGTGTTTGTGCCAGCGGTGAATAGGTCGATCGGGCCTTCTATCAATCCCGATGCAACGCCATCGGTGCAAGGATTTCCGCTGCCCGCCCCAGCAGTGGAAGCTTTGCGTTACGGGCGGCAATTGCATCCGGCGCGGCGCGAATTTTTTTTCCACAGCGGCGTAGATTTTTTGGCGTCGGAGGGTACGCAGGTTTTGGCCGCGGGCGAGGGGACTGTCGCCTTTGCGGGGCCGCAGGGGGATTACGGGAATTTAGTGGTGGTGAACCATGAAGCGGGGAAGCAAACGCGCTACGCTCATTTGAAAGATATTGCGGTAAAAGTCGGTCAAAAAGTGCTGTCTGGAGAAGTTTTGGGAACTGTGGGGACGACGGGAAAACGGGACATTCCGCCATCTCATTTGCATTTTGAAGTTCGGTACAATTCGGGCTTGGGTTGGGTTGCTGAAGACCCGCTGCTTTATTTGCAAGCTACTATTAAAAAATAGGATTGTTAGTGTGCTGGGGGGTGACAACCCGCCCCAAATCCAGAGGGGGTAAGGATTGAGCTGTGTTGTGGTAAAAAAAGATAGGCAGCAGAATTATTACACGATTGCCTATTCCAAAAAATATGTTACGAACATTTTACCAGACTCACTTACAAAAACAACTGACCCAAATCCCGTTTATTTTACTCACAATCTTTTTGAACCTGATAGAATCCGAGAAACAAGTAACGATCGCACTAATCGGGTTCCCATTAATCACTTATTGGTTAACAACTTATTGCCAGATCGCACATTTCTCTCAAATTCTATCGCCCCAATTAACACAAAAACCCGATCGCACATTTCTCTCAAATTCGATCGCCCTAAAACTCGCTACATTAGGACTTACGATGGAGGCCGAGAAACCGGGTTTTTGACGACAAGACGCGTTGGGGCCCACAGATTCGGTAAAAACCCGGTTTCTTTGGTGGGAGTGCGTCCAGGACCGTACACAAAAAATTAGATCGCCCGAATCGACCCAACAATCCGATTATCGCCCGCCGCTAACTCCCTCCAATCGCAGGAAATGCACCCGGCCCGACGCATCGCCCCCTACAACTGTCACTCCATCAGGCAAAATTGCACAGCAAATGAAGCTAGAATCTCCGCTGAAACTAGCAACTTCTTTGCCACTAAGCAAATCCCAGATTTTGAGAGTGTTATCCCCTGAAGCGGAAATCGCTGTGAGGCCGTCGGGTGCGATCGCCACTTCATTTACCGAGTGAGTATGACCCGTAAGGGTTCTAACTTCCGTACCTGTCTCGGTGTCCCAGATTTTCAGGGTGTTATCGTCTGAAGCGGAAATCGCTGTCAGGCCGTCTGGTGCGATCGCCACTGCATTTACCAACCTAGTATGACCGGTGAGGGTTCTAACTTCCGTACCTGTCTCGGTGTCCCAGATTTTCAGGGTGTTATCCGCTGAAGCGGAAATCGCTGTCAGGCCGTCTGGTGCGATCGCCACTTCATTTACCAAGCTAGTATGACCCGTAAGGGTTCTAACTTCCGTACCTGTCTCGATGTCCCAGATTTTCAGGGTGTTATCCCATGAAGCGGAAATCGCGGTTTTGCCGTCTGGTGCGATCGCGACTGCATTTACCAACCTAGTATGACCGGTGAGGGTTCTAACTACCGTACCTGTCTCGGTGTCCCAGATTTTCAGGGTTTCCTCCCCTAAAGCGGAAATCGCGGTTTTGCCGTCTGGTGCGATCGCCACTGCATATACCGAGTCACTATGACCGGTGAGGGTTCTAACTTCCGTACCTGTCTCGGTGTCCCAGATTTTCAGGGTGTTATCCCCTGAAGCGGAAATCGCAGTTTTGCCGTCTGGTGCGATCGCCACTGCATATACCCTGTCAGTATGACCGATGAGGGTTCTAACTTCCGTACCTGTCTCGGTGTCCCAGATTTTCAGGGTTTTATCCCCTGAAGCGGAAATCGCAGTTTTGCCGTCTGGTGCGATCGCCACTGCATTTACCCAGGCAGTATGACCGATGAGGGTTCTAACTTCCGTACCTGTCTCGGTGTCCCAGATTTTCAGGGTTTTATCCTCTGAAGCGGAAATCGCAGTTTTGCCGTCTGGTGCGAGATCCACTGCTGTTACCATATCACTATGACCGGTGAGGGTTCTAACTTCCGTACCTGTCTCGGTGTCCCAGATTTTCAGGGTTTTATCGTCTGAAGCGGAAATCGCTCTCTTGCCGTCTGGTGCGAGATCCACTGCTGTTACCATGTCACTATGACCGGTGAGGGTTCTAACTTCCGTACCTGTCTCGGTGTCCCAGATTTTCAGGGTGTTATCCTCTGAAGCGGAAATCGCAGTTTTGCCGTCTGGTGCGATCGCCACTGCTGTTACCGAGTGAGTATGACCCGTAAGGGTTCTAAGTTCGGTGCCTGTCTCGGTGTCCCAGATTTTCAGGGTGTTATCCCGTGAAGCGGAAATCGCGGTTTTTCCGTCTGGTGCGATCGCCACTGCTGTTACCCCGCCAGTATGACCGGTGAGGGTTCGCAAACATCCTTCTCCCGACCGCTCTAAATTACCCCTTAAAGGCCGCAGCCAAAGACTATCTTTCGACTGCCTCGCCACATCCAGCAACCCCTGAATCTGGGGTATTTCAAAATCCAGCAATCTCCCCAACAAATGCTCAACCAGTTGCGTTTTATCCCTATCCAAAACGTGCGCCGACTTGCGAATTGCCCCTTGAATCAACCCCAAAGTTTCAGTTTGCCCCTCCGACAGCAAAATATCAGAAATTCTCGCCAAATCGTAATCCTCAATTAACGCTTGAACCCTCAACGCATCCAACTTCGCCTCAATAAAATCAAAATCCGTTAACAACTGATGCAGCCGTTCCCCTTGAACACTCTCTGCCAAATGCCCCGGCAGAGTTTCCAAAGCCAAAAGCCGCTTTTTCGGCGACATTTTCCCCAACCGTTCCTTAAACTTACTCATCGCCGAACACATCCCTCCACAAATTATTAGAAATAGCCATTTCAATATCCCGCAGCGAAACCCCAGCTCTCTGCACCACATCTTTACGATGCAGAAATCTTTGGAAACTCGCGTGATAAATACTGTAATCTGGAGGAGTATCGCTGTTGGTTCGGAGAAACTGTTCCCAATCATTGAGAACTTCCTGCACATCCAAGGCATCTTCCTCAGCAAAATCTGCCAAAATATCGCAGGAAACCGGCTTGCGAGTTTTGGTCAACAAATAAATCACCTTCAACTTGCGGAGGCGCAATTCCTTATCTTTAACCGCCATTTCCATCCGCGCCCAATGCTTCTCATAATATCCTTCCAACTCCCTCGGCAAATCTTGCAAATTCACATCGCTGTACTTGCCGCTGTCGATATCATTCAGCACATAGCGCAGGTACATAAAATTATTCTGGCTTTTTTCCGCCACCGCCGCCACAAACTGTTCTCGCTGCAAACTTTGACGATTAATCCAACTCTGAATTGACGCGCTGTTGCTGGTGCGTTTGTCAATATAAAGCTTGACATCCGCCAAACTTTCTGCACTGTACTGCATCAAATCAAAAACCTGATGATTATTTGGCAAAGGCAGAGATTCCGGTCGCTTCGAGAGAATAAAATAAACATTATCCGGCAAAGCATCTGGCAAATAGAGGACATTGCTGCCACGCCCATGATCGCTCCGATCGACTTCATCGAGCGCATCCACAACACAAACTAACTTTTTTCCGCCCAATTTAGCACTGACTTCCCCCAACAATCGACTGAGAAAATTGCCATCTGTAGTTGCATTTTCTGGCAATTTTGGGTAATCCAGTTTAAAGGCTTGAATTAACTGAGTGCAGGCATTTTCCAGAAATTGCTTGGCCTTAACCGTGCCTTGAGATTGCGAGTTAAAATGGACAACACAGCGCCGCTTCATCAGCAGCACTAACTTCGCCATAATTGAAGTTTTCCCGACACCCGGATCTGCTTCTAAAACAAAATATCCTTTGGGATTTTTCTGCAAGAATTCGGCAATTGCTTCAAATACAAATCGGCGGCCGGTAAAGTCTTGAGTGCGGTCTTGAATAATCGTTTCGCACTCGTAGGGAAGCGGCAATCGGGGCGCGGAAGTATCAACAAATCGTTCCAGCAAATTCTGAACTTGCGCCAAATCGGATCGGATGCCAATTTCTATGGCTTCCAATTTCCCCATCACTTGACAAATCTGCTGCCCAGTTGCCACGGCCTCCAATTTGTGCAGAATTTCCCCATTTTGCAGCCCCAACTCTTTGAGTTGTGCCAAAGCAATTTGGTGCAGATTCAACAGCATCGCTGCAAACTTTTCTCCTCCCTTCGCCGCATCCAGTTTCAGCACTTCGCGGTACGCTTTCGGGAAAGTTGTGTACAGCTTGCCCGCCACAAATTCCACAATTTCCGCATCGAAGGATTTCCCCTCGCGCCGGGCGAATTCGTTGACGAAACTTGCCCAATCTGCCGTTGTCAATCCGGTAACTCGATCGAACTCTTCGGCATCAGCAGAAAAAATCTTGGTTAGCTGGTCTTCTGAAATATTTAAACCCCTTGACAAGTCTGCTGTATTCGTGTTAATATCCAGCCAGTATTCAGGAGTTTTCTCGGCTAATTGACTGAGTGCTGTTTCTGGATAAGGCAATTTTTTGGTTTCGGCGATCGCAATTAGACGATCGGACTTCGCAACCTCTCTCAAAATATAGCCGATCGCCTCACCCGCCGCCTTAATCAAATCGTGATTATCGAGAATCCTCGGATTTTTGCTCAACCCTTCCGTCAGCCGATTTCCGAGGTCATTAGCCGCGATATTCCCCGCTATACCACTAGCAATCGCCGCCAAAATCGAAACTCCCCCAAGTGCGATCGGGCCGCCAATAATACCCGCTGCTGCTTGAGTTGCCGGATTGGCGATCGCATTTGAAATAACTTGTCCAATAGCCATCACCGCACTGCATCCAATTACCCTAGTTTTAAAATTAGCTAAGTCCATTAGTGGCATAAAATAAACATTCCTCTTTTAAATAGTTGGTAGTAATTATATCTTGCCGGCTGCCGTTTAGTCCGTCGCTGCGAAAATTTCAAGTTAATTTAGAGATTGTCGATCGCGACTAACCCTAGGATATCAAGTAAAATATAATTAATTATCTCGAAGTTCTTTTTCTTGCAAAAGTTCGGTTGCCCAAACCCGATCTTCTTCCGGTAGGGACGGTATGAGTTCTCGATTGTAATCGAGCCGATAATCATAGCCAGCGCGATCGTAAATACCTGCAAATAATTCTGGTAAGTTAACAATAGGTTCTACATCTTCCTCGCGCAAGGGAAGCGGAAATATAGGTAGAGAATCGCGGAGATTAAAAGCATAAAGTTCGGCAAACGGACGGCGATTACTGGGACTGACTAAAATCCGATAATCGCTTTCAATAGAATTATTAAGAATGGGCATAGATTCCCATTTTCGTAGTAAATCGATTTCGACTAAATTGGTTAAGCTACCTAAAATACTCTGGCGTTTTTTGAGATAAGTAATTCTTCCTTCTCCACTACGTTTGTTCACTGGAGAAAGAATTTCAATTGCGGTGACAACTTGTTTCGTTGCCATTTCTCGCACTTCCAAGTAAGTCTGTTTAATTTTTTCAGGAGCAGGCACTTTGACGGTAGTCGGAAGTGTTATAGTTAAAGTGGCAACTGAACCTGTAGGAATATTCTGGTTATTAGATTGACGCTTAATCGCGACATCGGGGATACCTACTAAAAGGGAGTCGCTGTTACTGTCATTTGGATCGGTAATTTCATAGATGCGTTTGTCGATTGCGACCTCATATTTAGGGCGAATTTGAGGCATGATGGTATCAGCGATCGCAATAATCAATCGATTGTGAGTTTCCTGCCAGAAATCGGGGTGTTCTAAGTAGGGGTCCATTCCAGGAAAGGGTGAAGGCATAGGACTGTTTTCCGATGTATTGACTCTCAAATCATTTTAGCATTTTTAATTTGGTAGGTGCGTCGCTTTAAAGCGAGGCAGAGCCTCTGGATATAGGTTCCCAGGCTGAGCCTGGGAACCAGTTAAACCAGTTAAAGCGAGGCAGAGCCTCTGGATATAGGTTCCCAGGCTGGAGCCTGGGAACCAGTTAAAAAATTGATGTTTTGTGGAACAGCCCGGAAAGCCTGTTGATTTTGGGCGGGCAAGATGCCCACCCCACAAGAAACTTGATGTATTGTGGAACAGGCATCTTGCCTGTTCCTAAAATTATAGACACCCCAAATATCAACTACAAAACAGCAGCAACACTTGCCATCAACAACCCTTGAAACAATTTCACCCCATCAGTTTCGCCCAACATCGGATCGGATGCCCGTTCAGGATGCGGCATCATTCCTAACACATTGCCTTGGCGATTGCAAATACCGGCAATATTATTTAACGAACCGTTGGGATTCCCAGCATCGCTAATTTTGCCCGCCGGAGTGCAGTAGCGAAACAACACTTGCTTGTGGTCTTCTAGTTCTGCTAAAGTATCCGCATCAGCATAATAATTGCCTTCACCGTGGGCGATCGGCAAATCGATAATTTCACCCAAAGTATAAGCCGCAGTCCAACGAGTATTACCGCGCTCGACTTTCAAAGAAGCGCGATCGCAAATAAAATTCAATCCCGCATTCCGTACCAGAGCACCGGGCAATAAACCAGCTTCAGTCAACACCTGAAAACCGTTGCAAATACCCAGTACAAGTTTGCCCTGTTTCGCGTGTTCCGCAGTAGCCCGCATCGCCGGAGAAAAACGGGCGATCGCGCCGCACCGCAAATAATCTCCGTAACTGAAACCACCGGGAATTACAATGATATCAATATCCGAAATATCGGTATCTTCGTGCCAAATCATGCGAGTTGGTTGGTGGAGTAACCCTTGAGTCACCCATACCACATCGCGATCGCAATTTGAACCCGGAAAAACAATAACTCCAAATTTCATAAGCTGAAGGAAGAAGGAAGAAGGAAGAAGGAAGAAGGAAGAAGGAAGAAGGAAGAGGGAAGAAGGAAGAAGGAAGAGGTGTAAACTTAAGACTAAAATCTTATGTTTCTCTCGCTTGTATCTAAGTCTAGATCCCCCTAAATCCCCCTTAAGAAGGGGGACTTGGAGTCGTTCTAGTTCTTGTATTTTTAATAGAGACTTTGAACACTCTTGTCCCCCCCTTATTAAGGGGGGTTAGGGGGGATCTCCGGGTTTAAAAACACCCTAGGGGCGATCGCATTTATGCCGCCGCTGTCTCCACAGCAACAGGAATTTCAGTCAAATCAAAGCGATAATTTTCAATCACTGGATTGGCCAAAAGTTGGTCGCAAACGCGATCGAGTTGTTCGCGCGCCTCCGACTCACCCGCAGCAGTCAGCGTCAATTCAACGTACTTCCCGATTCGCACACGCTCAACATTGTCGTATCCCATGTGTTGCAAACCAGACTGTACGGCAGTTCCGGCGGGATCTAAAACAGAAGGGCGGAGGGTAACATAGATTTGGGCAAGATATTTCTGAGTCACGGGAATGTTGCGGTAGGTGATGTGAAAGTTAGCCCCATTGTATTCTACAACCGAGCTGCGCGCCGATCGCCATTTGGTTCGCCCAAGTAAGATAGCCTAGAAACAGGGACAGATGTGATTCCAGCAGATTCGAGAAAAAAATTATGAGAACCAACCACACCCGCAGTCAGGAGCGTATTTTACACTTGCTCAAGCACTTGAATCGATCGCTCTCAGCGCAAGATATCTACTTAGAACTGCGTAACAGCGACCAAAGCATGGGCCTAGCAACCGTTTACCGCTCCCTCGACGGTTTAAAGCGAGAGGGGTTCGTTCACGTCAGAACTCTCGCTAGTGGCGAGTCTCTCTACGGTGCCGCCCACCAAGACCAACACCACCTAACTTGTCTGGAATGTGGCGCGTCAATTACGATCGACGAATGCCCCGTCCACCACTTAGAAAGCCAACTACAACAATCTCATTCTTTCAAGATTTATTATCACACTTTGGAGTTTTTCGGATTGTGCGATCGATGTACTTTGGCTCAAGAAACTTAGAGAAGTTATTAGTCATGAGTGATATCAATTCCGGTTGCACCAGCGAAATGATTGTTGACTGTTGACTGTTGACTGTTGACTGTTGACAATCAAGCATCCAGGATACAAGCCCCCGGATTCATTCCGAAAGCAGACTCAGGACCCAGAAATAAAAAACCTGTATCCGATAAAGGAGCCCCCGAATTTATCCGTGGGGTCAATGCTTCAATTCTTTAATCTAAAATCTAAAGTCTAAAATCGATTGACTCGGTGTCGAACCGCGCAGGCGGGTTTTGTTTGTGTAGCGACAGATTTCAACCTGTCGTTTTATTAACTAGCTCAAGGATGCAAAAACTCTAAATGGTCTCCTGGAATCGATCGCAATTTTGCAGCCGAGCCTTGCAATTTCAATCGGCCGCGTTCTAACATGATAATCCAATCGGCGCGATCGATCACTCGCGGCCTGTGACTGATAAAAATCGTCGTTTTCCCGTGCCGATACATCAACAATTGTTCTAAAACTTCCGCTTCGCTTGCGGGGTCTAGCCCTGCGGTAGATTCGTCTAAAATCAATACTGGTGGGTTGTTGAGAAGGGCGCGGGCGATCGCCAATCTTTGTCTTTGTCCGCCCGAAATATTCGCTCCAAACTCCCCTAAAACAGTTTGATATTTATCCGGCAATTGGCTGATAAATTCATCCGCACCCGCAATTTTGCAGACTTTAACAATCTGTTCAAAGCTGATATCGGGACTGCCTAATCGAAAATTTTCCATAATCGAACGGCTCCAAAAATGCGCTTCTTGAGGAACAAGAACCACCTGCTGTCTGAGACTGTCAAGAGACAAATCCTGCAAGTTGTAATCGCCAATTCTAATATTACCAGATTGCAGCGGGTACAGACCAGCAATTACTTTTGCTAGCGTACTTTTTCCGCAGCCCGAATAACCAATTAAAGCAATTGCTTGACCGCCGGGAAATGTGACAGAAAAATTTTCCAGCAAGTCAAGTCTGCCGGGGTAGTGAAAATTAACACTCTTGCAAACAATACCGTCGCGGTCTTGAATAGTTACAAAAGGTTTATTCGTATCGTCTTTAGTTTCCGGTTCAGCATCGATGACTTCCGACAGCCGTTGAGTTGCTGTCTGCACGCGAGTCATTTCATCAGTAAATCCTACTAGGGAATTCACCCAAGTAGTAACGTTTTGATTCATGCTAATAAACGCTAGCAACTGACCTATACTCAATACCTTGTCAATCACCAAACCGCTACCAAGCCACAGCAGAGTAATGCTGCCAGCAGAGGCAACAAAGCCAGAAAATATATTGTTGAGAATGCCAATTTGTGTAGTGCGGAAAGTGAGCTTGGCTAAGCGACCGAAGCGGGTTTGAAATTCTTCCCAAAGTTGTTGACCGCTGCTAGTAGTTTTGACAGTCAGCGCGCCTTTAAAAGTTTCTACTAAAACGCCTTGAGTCTCTGCTTCCAACACCAATAAACTGCGCGTTTTTTGCTGCAATACGGGCAGAAATACCACTGTAGAGGCAGTCATTAACAGAGCTATAGCTGTAGCTGCCAACGTCAGTTCCTTGCTGTAAAATAACATAAAAACAAAAGAAACTACAGCTATAAAAAATTGACTAGGCAAGCTGATAGCGACTTGAGAAACTAATTTATTTATTTCTTGGATATCTTGTAATCTACTGACGATTTCGCCACTGCGTCTGGTTTCGTAAAAGCTCAAAGGCAATCGCAGGAATTTGCGCGCAAATTCCATCACCAATCCCAATTCTAAACGCTGGGAAAACTGAGCAATTAAGTTCGACTCTACCAATCCTAAACTGCTGCTAAAAAGGTTCATAACTATAACTGCGATCGCCACACTCGCCAGGAGTTGTCTGTCGCCCCGCACCAGGATGTCGTCAGTGAGCAGTTGAACGAGAAAAGGCGAAGAAATCGACAGCAAACCCAACACCACATTCAGCAAAAATGCTTCCATTAAAATCGGGCGATAAATCCCAATCCGGCGCATCCATTTTTGTAAGGAATTGGCGGGCGGTTGGCCCTCTGCTGCAGCAAAAAACCGCTCAGCATCGGGTTCTACTAGCAAGCACAGCCAATCTGTCCAAGCTGCTGCTAATTCTGCTTTAGAAACATAGCGCATACCGACAGCCGGATCGCCGATCGCATATTTGTCGCCCTGCTTTCCGTACAAAACAACCCAGTGATAACCGCTCCAGTGAATAATTGCCGGTAAAGGCGCTTCCTCAATTTGGTCTAAAATAGCAGCCGCGGCTCGCACCGATCGAGCATTAAAGCCGATCGCCTCAGCTCCTTGTTTCAAGCCCAGCAGAGTCGTCCCTTTTTGGCCGGTGCCCGCACATTCTCGCAAGCGGCTAATAGTAAAATTTTGTCCGTAAAATTTCGCGATCGAAGCCAAACAAGCCGCCCCGCAATCTTCTTCGCTCTGCTGGAGAACAACCTGATATTTCTTAAACCTGTTAACTTGTCCGAATAATGGCATTTTGCCGATCAAAGGGATGTTCTTTAACATTTTGCAAAATGAATAATGGTAGAGCATAAATAAGATTACTCATCACCAACTACCCAATCAGCAAAAAGCACCCATAAAGTTATGGGTGCTTTCTCGATTCCACAGTTATAGATATGAATTGACTAGCACTAAATTTTAGTAGTAGGCGTAGCGGACTACTCTTCTGTATGAACCGTCGCAATTCCGGCGGTACACGACCCAACTGCGCCGCTGCCGCTGACAATTGTATCGATTAGTATAGTGACCGCCGTTGACGCTAGCTGATTCTTCAGGGGTGAGTTCAGCAAACAGTGAATTGTCCTTTGTTTCTTGCATGATTTGACTCCGTTTAAGTTAATAAAATTGAAGGGAAACTAGAAATATTATTTAATTTCTAGAGCCTCGTGTAAATACTGACTAATACTTCTGGTAGTGCTGTGCGGCTTCCGGAATATTACCGATAAATTTTGAAAGTTTACTCGATAGCACAACTTGACTTAGCTATCTAAACCACTAGAGTTTTGTAAGGGCGATCGCGGCGAGGATCGTACAGATAAAGCTGGCTAGGCTGCGGCAGGAAAAACAGCATATTCAGACCATAGCTGCTGTTATCGGTCTCGCTGTTGCTTTTAGCACCGCTAACATCGCTGGTAATACTGCCACCGCTGACAGTAGCAGATTCTCGATCGGTTACTTCGATGAAGAGTGAACCTTGTTGATTTTCGGACATAAAGAACTCCTACTGATATTTCATCAACCTGTTTACTTGTCCGAATAATGGCATTTCTCGGATAAAAGGAATGTTCTTTAACATTTGGCAAAATGAATAATGAGTAGAGCCTAATGAACATTACTCTTCACCGAGTACCCAATCAGAACAAAGCACCCATAAATTTATGGGTGCTTTATTAATTCACATCAATATATCGAGCCCAATTGACAGCACTAAACCTTACGAGTAGCGGTACACGGCTCTGAAGGAGCCGTCGCAATTCCGGCGGTACACGACGCGACGCGTCGGACGGTAACAGTTGTATCGATTATAATAATAGTGACCGCCGTTGACGCTAGCTGATTCTTCAGGGGTGAGTTCAGCAAACAGTGAATTGTCCTGTGTTTCTTTCATGATTTGACTCGGTTTAAGTTAATAGAATTGAAGGGAAACTAGAAATATTATTTAATTTCTAGAGCCTCGTGTAAATACTGAGTAATACTTCTTGTAGTGCTGTGCGGTTTCCGGAATATTACGGATAAATTTTGAAAATTTACTCGATCGCACAACTTGACTCAGCTATCTAAACCACTAGGGTTTTGTAAGTGCGATCGCGGCGAGGATCGTACAGATAAAGCTGGCTAGGCTGCGGCAGGAAAAACAGCATATTCAGGCCATAGCTGCTGCTGTTCTCCGTCTCGCTGTTGCTTTTAGCACCGCTAACATCGCTGGTAATACTGCCACCGTTGACAGTAGCAGATTCTCCATCGGTTACTTCGATGAAGAGTGAACCTTGTTGATTTTCTGACATAAATAACTCCTATTAATACCTATGTACTTACTTACTACCTACGCATACAGGAAAAACCCGGTAACAGTGCCAAAACTCATGGCGGAAACGCCGTATTTTCATGAGACTGGCCCGCTGGCTTCACTCCTCTTGATATTTGGCGAAGTTTGTGGGTGGGAACGGCAAAGCTGTGCGGATTTTTACCTTTACCCTGTGAATTTTGATTTAGACTTCTAAACCTATGCTTGGTTTCCGGAAAGCCGATCGTAAAAGTGACAAAAGAAATCAGCGATCGAACTCTCCCTCTCCCCCAACTCAAAACTCAAAACTCCAAACTATTCCCCTCTCCCCCTTGCCGCCATGTCTCTCACTCCCGAAGCCACACCCACTGAAACCTTTGATAACGACCAGTTTTTGCCCCCTGTCAGCCGCTGGACGACTTTGGGGGGCATTTTGATGGTGGCGACCTTTGGCGGGGTGATCGCCCTCGCTAGCGTCACCAAATACAGCGCTACAGTCAAAGCAGATGCGATCGTCCGTCCTGCAGGAGAAGTGCGCGTCGTGCAAGCAGCAACCGAAGGAACCGTCGAAAGCATTGCTGTCAGCGAAAATCAGACAATAAAAGAAGGAGATGCGATCGCAGTTGTAGACGCTTCGCGTTTGGGCGAGCAAAAAAAGCAGTTACAAGAAATAATTAATCAGTCTCAAACAGCAGCACAGCAAATCAACCAGCAACTGCGCGACTTAGAAAATCAAATTTTGGCCAGCGCCCAATTTAAAAACATCCAAAGTGAAACTTCCGCCCAACAGGAATTAATCGAAGCCGCTTTAGTAAAATTCGCCACATCGCTGCCAGATGTCGCCGAAAGACTGGGCCGAAGTCGGCGGGTTTTGCTCGTTAAGCGATCGTCTCTTCAACAACAATTGATTCAAGCTAAAAAAGAACTAAATCAAATTGACTTAAAACTCGAAAATAGCGTGATCCGCGCGCCCGCTGATGGTACAATTCTCAGATTGGAAGTACGAAATACTGGTCAAACCGTACAAGCCGGCAGCGCGATCGCCCAAATCGTCCCCAGCGACGTACCCCTGGTAGTCAAAGCCAAGGTGACATCCCAAGACATCGCCCGCATCCAAATCGGCCAACCCGTACAGATCAGGATTTCGGCTTTGCCTTTCCCCGATTACGGCACATTAAAAGGAACTGTCAGCGAAATCGCCCCAGATGCGATCGCCACTCAAAATCCCACTAATAATTTAGGTACAGCTTATTACGAAGTGGCAATTAAGCCCGAACAAACTTATTTAACAAAGCTCAAATCCGCCAACGGCCAATTCTTCGGAACTCCCCAAGCTAACGTCCCCCGCCAGTATTCCATTCAATCGGGAATGGAAGGCAGAGCCGATATTATTACCGGCGAAGAAACAGTTCTGACATTTGTTTTGCGGAAAGCAAGGTTGCTGACAGATTTTTAATTAGTCAGTTGTCAGTTGTCAGTTGTTAGTTGTCAGTTGTCAGTTGTCAGTTGTCAGTTGTCAGTTGTTAGTTGTTAGTTGTCAGTTGTCAGTTGTCAGTTGTCAGTTGTCAGCAGTCAGCAGTCAGCAGTCAGCAGTCAACAGTCAGCAGTCAACAGTTAACAGTCAACAGTCAACAGTCAACAGTCAACCGCCAGAAAATTAGAGGCTCTGAAATTGAAATAACGTGTCAATATAGAAATGTGAGTTCAATTCTATTCTTTCCTCATGGGCAAACAGCGCGTTCTTTCGGGAGTTCAGCCAACCGGCAATCTTCACCTCGGCAATTATCTCGGTGCCATTCGCAACTGGGTAGAAGGTCAAAGTCAGTACGAAAATTACTTCTGCGTAGTCGATTTGCACGCAATTACCGCACCGCACAATCCAGCAACTCTAGCCTCCGACACTTACACGATCGCCGCACTGTATTTAGCTTGCGGCATCGATTTAGAATATTCTACTATTTTCGTGCAATCCCACGTCTCGGCGCACACAGAACTAGCATGGCTGCTCAACTGTATTACGCCGATTAACTGGCTCGAAGATATGATTCAGTTTAAAGAAAAAGCAGTTAAACAAGGCGAAAATGTCAACGCCGGTTTGCTAAATTATCCCGTCTTAATGGCAGCCGATATTTTGCTTTACGATGCCGACAAAGTGCCAGTGGGAGAAGACCAAAAACAGCATTTGGAACTCACCCGCGATATTGTCATCAGATTAAATCACCAATTCGGCACACCCGAAAAGCCAGTATTGAAACTTCCCGAACCCTTAATTCGGACTGACGGTGCGAGGGTGATGAGTTTGACAGATGGCACGCGCAAAATGTCGAAATCTGACCCTTCCGAACAAAGTCGAATTAATTTATTGGATTCGCCAGATGCGATCGCCAAAAAAATCAAGCGCTGCAAAACAGATGCCGTGCGCGGTTTGACTTTTGACGACCCCGATCGCCCCGAAGCTAGAAATTTGCTGACACTTTATCTCCTGCTTTCCGGCAAATCTAAGGAAGAAGTAGCAGCGGAGTGTGAAAACATGGGTTGGGGAGATTTTAAACCCTTGCTGACAGAGACGACAATTAATGCCCTCAAACCAATTCAGGATAAATACAAGGAAATAATGGACGATCGGGGATATTTGGAGTCTGTACTACGTCGCGGAAGAGAACAAGCAGAAGCTATTGCTAATCAAACTCTAACTAAGGTTAAGACAGCTTTCGGTTATTCTTTACCTGTTTAATCATTGGTAATTGGTAATTGACTATCTTACCAAATTACTAATGATTAATAAATTGTTCCTTCTCCCTTCCATCCTTTAAATCTTTTACATCCGTTATATCGATCCGTTGCCTTCTTCCCTCTTCCTTCTTCCCTCTTCCTTCTTCCCTCTTCCTTCTTCCCTCTTCCTTCTTCCCACTTCCCTCTTCCTTCTTCCTTGAAATAACTATGAACCGTTTTCGCACAGCCTGCACCACCCCCGGAGAATTTATAATTACCGCCGAAGTTGCCCCCCCAAAAGGTGGCGACATAACTCACACAATTGAAATGGCTGAACGCCTCAAAAACAGAGTGCACGCCCTTAATGTCACAGACGGGAGTCGCGCAGTTTTGCGAATGTGCCCCCTAGCAGTTTCGGCGATTTTAGTGCAGCACGGAATTGAGCCAATTTGTCAAGTTGCTTGTCGCGATCGCAATCAAATTGGCCTGCAAGCGGATCTCATGGGAGCCCACGCTTTAGGCATTCGCAATGTATTAGCACTTACAGGCGATCCCGTCAAAGCCGGCGACCATCCGAAAGCAAAAAGTGTATTCGACTTGGAATCAGTACGACTGTTACAAGTCATCCAAAAAATGAATGGCGGCAAAGACTGGAATGACAAACCTTTAACAGACGGATTTACCGATTTATTTGTCGGTGCTGCCGTCGATCCGCAATGCCCCAGTTGGTCGGGTTTGCAAAGTCGATTTGAGAAAAAAGTAGAGGCGGGAGCCCAGTTTTTTCAGAGTCAATTAATTACAGATTTTGAAGTTTTGGATAAGTTTATGCACCACGTGGCTGCGGGCTGCAACAAGCCAGTTTTAGCAGGAATATTTTTGTTTAAATCAGCTAAAAATGCTGAATTTATTAAAAAATACGTGCCGGGAGTTCACATTCCGCAAGAAACGATCGATCGTTTAGCAAAAGCTCCAGAACCATTGCAGGAAGGCATGAAAATTGCTGCCGAACAAGTCAAGCTAGCGCGGCAGATTTGTCAAGGAGTTCACATGATGGCCGTCAAACGAGAAGATTTAATTCCTCAAATTTTGGATTTGGCAGGAATCGACCCACTAAGCTAAAATTAAACCTAGGCGCGGGTTTTACCAACTATCAATACCTAAAACTAACGAGTTCGTAAACTCGTAAACCCGCCCAGTCCCGCGCTACCATTTTGAACATCAATAAAACAATCATGCTTCAAACTGTAGACAATCCAAGCAGTTCTCCCGCAGTCGAACAACGTTTCACTTGGCGCGGTTTGACATGGCATCAATTCAAGACCATTCAAGCTGGTTTTGAAGACGTTCCGGGGGTGGGATTATTTTACTGCGATGGAGTGTTAGAAATTGTTGGGAAGATGGCACTCTAGAGCTTTACCATCGGCCAGAGGAAGATTACGATCGCATTACTAGCAGCGAAGTGCTGCCTGAGTTAGACTTGTCTTTGCTTAAACGCTGCATTTTGTTTGCTTCACCTTTGGATGCGCTTGAGGAGTTTTCTAGAGGAATGGGCGATCGGCAAAATTGATCGATAAACTCTTTTTGAAATTCCTCGATCGACTAAACGGTTATTAAATAGGAGCAACTGGCAATGACTGACTCAGAAACACTTAATTCTGATACCATTAAAACACTAAATACTAGCATATCCGAAGTTACAGTTTACACCGATCGCGCTTTGGTGACGCGCCGTGGCACAGTGACATTGACGGGAAACGAACGAGAATTGGCGATCGTATCTATTCCCGCAACCCTCGAAACAGAGTCAGTCAGGGCTACGGGTGCGGGTACAGTTGCTGTGCGATTGCTGGGAGTGCACAGCAAAAGAGTGTTGAGCAGAGAACCTGTAGCGGATCGCATCGCCGAATTAACCCAACAGATCCAAGAATTAGAAACCCAAAAACGGGCAATAAAAGACAAGTTAGATGCCCGAAGAATTCAACTCAAATTTGTCGAAGATTTAAGCGAAAAAAGCGTCCGTTTCTTTTCCCGCAGCATCGCCAAACAGCAGGTAGGTTTAAACGAAACTGGCGAAATGCTCAACTTTTTAGGAACTAATTACCTAAAATATGTAAGTGCGATCGCGCAGCACGAAAGACAACAGCACGAATTAGACACTCAAATACAAATTTTAAAGCATAAGTTAGTACAAGTAAGGACTTCCCATTCCCAGCAAAGTTTTAACATCATTGTCGCCATCGAACCAAGCGGCAGCGGCAACTTTGAACTAGAACTTTCCTATGTAGTAAAGCGAGCATCTTGGACTCCCCTTTACGACTTGCGAGTCAATACCACCAACAACCAAATTAATCTCCATTACCTAGCCGATGTCAAACAAAATACAGGCGAAGATTGGACAGGAGTAGCGCTGACATTATCTACAGCAAAACCCGGATTGGGAAGTCTCCCACCACAACTAAAGCCTTGGTATATCGAGATATTCGAGTTAATGGCACCCGCTGGTCGGGGTTCATCAGAGGATGATTTATGGGACCTAGAAGAGATCCTAGAAGAAGGTTATGCAGGCGCTTCACTCCCCAGTGAAGGACGGCGCATAGAAGCTGAAATAGCAACAGCTCAAGTATCCAGAGAAGGCGGCACAGTCTCTTTTCAAATAGCCGGAAATACCAATATTCCCAGCGACAGTTCGAGGCAGAAAGTGACTATTTTTAGCGATAATTATCCCTCTCAACCTGAATATATTGCCGTCCCACACTTAGTCAGTTTTGCCTATTTGCAAGCACTTGTTGTGAATCCGCTGACAGGTGCAACTCTGCTTCCGGGTAAAGCAAATATCTTTCGCGACAACACTTTTGTCGGCACTGTGCAGTTAGAAAATGTTTCCCCCGGCCAAGAATATAAGCTGAATTTAGGAATAGATGAAGGGTTAAAAATAGAGCGGCAATTAGTGGAAAGACAAGTAGATAAAAAACTTATCGGCAATCAGCGGCGCACGAGTTACGCCTATCGTTTGAGTGTGACTAACCTGCGGCAGGTGCAGGTACACCTGACACTACAAGAGCAATTGCCAGTCAGTCGTAATGAACAAATTAAAGTGCGGTTGACTGTCACTAATCCGAAGATAGTAGCAGGTGAAATGGGACTACTAGAATGGATAATGTCTCTGCCGCCGCAAGCAAAGCAAGAGTTATATTACCAGTTTGTTGTCGAACATCCTCCCGATTTAACAGTCATCGGTTTAGATATTTAATATTAAGTCGATAAAAACTTGTTTGTAGTCAGGACTTTAGTCCTGATTCGTCACCACGTATGAGGACTGAAGTCCCGAAAAACTCTCAAATCTAGCGGTAATTTGTAAACTGCAAAGCTACCGGATAATCTTCTTGCTTCAAGCGTTGAATCACCAACTGCAAATCATCCTTATCCTTAGCTGAAACGCGCACTGCATCACCTTGAATCGAGCCTTGAATCTTTTTAAACTCATCTCGAATTAATTTAGTGATTTTCTTGGCAATTTCCTGGTCAATCCCTTTTTTCAGCTTGATTTCTTGACGCACCCGACTGCCGCTAGCAGCTTCAACTTTGCCGTAATCAAAAATTTTCAAAGATAAATTCCGCTTCGCGGCTTTAGTTTGCAAAACAGTGTGAATTGCGTCGAGAGTAAATTCACTGTCGGTATTGACAGTAATTGCTTCAGCGCCCAATTCTACAGTGGTTTTGGTATCTTTTAAGTCGTAGCGGCTTTGAATTTCTCGCGTTGTTTGGTCAACAGCATTGACTAATTCTTGCCGATCGAAATCGCTGACAATATCAAAGGAATAACTAGCAGCCATAAATTAGTAATTGGTAATGGGGCATTGGGCATTGGGCATTGGGCATTGGGCATTGGCAAAACAGGGCATTGGGGATTAACAACTAACCAATAACCAATAACCAATAACCAATAACCAATAACCAATGACTACTGAAAATTAGCCGTTAACAGCCATTAAACTGAAATAGAATAAAGAAACAGTGCAAGAAGAACTAATCGCAAACATGAGCGATCGCCCCAGCGGCACATTCAGAATATAGAAAACCGAAAACAACAACCGGGCGATCGTAAAAGCGATCGCAGCCCAACCCGCCGGTTCCGAATCTACCCCCGTCACAAAAGCCATCAAAGCCGCCGCTGAAAACAGCATAAACGTCTCAAACGAATTTTGGTGAGCCCAAGTTGCCCGCTGAGCGTAAGCAGGCAACCTCTCAAACATAGCGCGGGGGGCTGCTTGGTCGTAGCCTAGCTGCAAGCGAGCGAACGCAACCACCAAAAACGGTGCGTACACCAGCGCAGCAGCAGCAGCAATACAATCAAGCAGAATAACCGACACAGGTAATCCCAACAGCATCATCCGCCTCGCAGTTCAATCAAAATAGAACAGAGTAACCACCTTGCGCTGTTCCTCCGCATCCTGGCAAGTTTTCAGCAAAGTGTGGCTTTCGTGAAAAGCAAAACATATCAGTTGCTGGCAGCGAGAAATAATCTCCTGATTGCACATGGCGCTTGCTTCCGGGAGAGACAAGCTATCATTTTTGGGATTTTCTACCAAATGTATCACTTGTTCGAGTTGGTCGCGAGACTCCCGAGGCTGGCGACTCATGCTTTGTGGCAAAATCACCGTCAGCAGATTAGGATCTGCTCGCATTGCCCCCCGAATTGCTGCTGAATTGGTGCCTGTAGCGCCAGAAGTGATGAGCTGATTGCCTCCCAGAACTATGGCGTAGCTCAGCATCTCAATTAGCTGCTGGTGGGTAATAGGAACGTGGCGAGAACCCAAAAGAGCAAGCCGCTTGGAGCTGGTTTGCTGGATCGCCGCTAGTTCTTGTAAAAAATCATCTACTCTGGGTAGCTCAATTGATTGACTCAAAGAATTTATTAAATTAAATAAAACTACGTTGTGGATTTTAGCAGACTCACTAGCCATTGCCGCCAAAAAGAAGTTAAGAATTGCTGATTTACGGGATCAGACTAGAGGATCGGGAGATTTGAGGAAGCCAGAAGGCAGAATGTCTGAAGGCATTCGGCAGCCGGAGCTCAAGGTAGAATTCAAGAAAAATTGAGAATTTAAGAATTTTGGCTTTTTATTTATTTAAACAAAAAGTTCTCTCTGCCGAATACCTTCTTCCCTCACCTCCGGCTCTCTTCTTAATGGACTCGATCGCTCAGGCCCAAGGATGCCATCATGCCATCAAGGTCAAAATGTTCTGCCATTAGCTGAGTAACGCATTCCACCTTGATCGGTTCGTGCAGGCGCACGCTGCCAAAGGTGCTGTCGATAATTTCTACCGTGGTTAAGGTATCCAAATCAACAGACAAAACCGGAATTTCCATTTCTTCTGCCCTGCCGATCACTAGGGGAGAAGGAGGCAAGTGGCCTGTCAAAATTAAGCACTGAGTCGAGCTCTCCAGAGCCGCTAGCTGAATGTCCGTGCGATCGCCCCCCGTCACCACCGCCATATTTCTCGCTTTGCGGAAATACTTCATAGCCGAACTAACATTCATCGCGCCAATTGTCAAGGTTTCCACCATCAAGTCCAAACGGTCTCGACGGCACAGCACATCAGCTTTCAATTGGTGCACCAATTCTTTGACACTGACACTTCGCAGCAAAGCACTTCTCGGCAGCATTCCCAAAACTGGAATACCCGCAGCCTCCAGAAAAGGCCGCACAGTCGCCGTTACGGATTCGAGTTTGTCCGAGGGAACGTCATTGAGTACCACGCCCAGCAACCGCGAACCCAAACGCTGTTTAGCCGACAGCAAATCGTCTACATACAGATCGATCGGGCGGGCTACCAACAGCACAGAGGCATCAATTGTCTCAGCGATTTGAGCCAAAGACAAGTCAAACAGACTGCCTTCCTCCAAATTAGCTGGGCCTTCTAACAGCGCCAAGTCTCCGCTGGGAGCTTGCAAATATTGCGCTAAAGACTGGCGGTAATCTGTCTTGTCTTCTCCCCGCAAACGCTTGTGAACCGTCTCTTCATCCAAATACAGCAATGTTGACGGCATCTGACTTTCTGAGAGATTCAGCGTCTCTACCGCGAACCGCACGTCTTCGTCCTCGATCCCAGCTCCTGGCGAGCTGAAACAGGTTCCCAGAGGTTTGCCGTAGGCGACGGCCAGTCCTTTTTCCCGGAGTCCGAGTGCCATCCCTAGGGCGATGGCAGACTTGCCACTGTAAGCTTTTGTGGAACCGATCAGCAAATATTTAGTCAATTTTGGTACGCCTTCAATCCTCAATTTGCACCTGTCTATTTCAATAAATTTAGTTTTTTCTACAGTCTTTCTGAACTGATCCTCAATTTGGCAATACTATTATACTCGATTTTGTCGCTTTTGGGCACAGTGTTTTTTTGCGAAAATTTTTTATTCACCTGTTCGCAACGCTTTTCTTCCCATTCTTTTTACTTGATTTTGGGAAAGCAGTTTTTAAATTCTTTGTTTTACAAGCAGTTTTTGATAAGTATTTCTCGCCCATAATTCCTTTAAAAACCGATTTTAATTGTAATATTTTTATGCCTTCTGATTGCGTACCTTAGATATTAACATCGAATTTTATCGAGTAAAAATAACACGGTAAAAATGGTTTACCTTACCTTAATAGCGTACTTAGAAGGTTGAAGATAGTTTTTTTAGTGGCTAAATAGAGGATTGTATAGGAAGAGAACACGGTGCTTGCATAGGCAGTTTTGCATATAATTGAAAATCGATATAGCGGTTCTCAATAAAATGAGGTACACACCGATCGCAACTGATGCCCTATGCCCTATGCCCTATGCCCGCGAGAGCACCTCATGTTACTGAGAAAGGCTATATGTATTATTAGTTATTAATTATTAGTGCGATCGCCCGCGTTAAAACTGATCGGTGGCACTGCGAGCAATAAGCTGCTTAGAATCGGGCTTCTAGCTTCTCAATACATAAATTGTCGGGTGGCGTTGGCGGGAATTTCGGCAGCCCCAAGGCTGATTGCGATGCTAGGCCCGATCGCAGTTCAAGGGCTGTAGATTGATTTTCCTTGGGCGGATCTACAGCGCTTTCCTCTCAGCTACCGAGTCGCAAAATTTGAACGAAATCGGACGGCGCGATTCGCCTCACGGCGATAGCTTCGCTCGCGCGTACTCGCACAGCACCAATATCCGAAATAGGTTTTTGCGCTTTTCCCACAACAAATACAGCATTTTTCAATGGGATGAAATACAGGTAGGGACTCAGGCTTTGCCTCAGTCCCTACGCGAAATCTGTATCACGCTCAACTGAAAAATTCAGTAGATTTACTTTAGGAATGGGGATAAATGCTGACCCCCAAAGGGATTATTGAGAATGATCCAACAACTCAGTTACTATCCCGCTTAGAAAATAGGGCTGGCGCACCAATCATGTAATGTTGCCGTCGTGGCTTGACACTATTGGTGCGCCAGTTATAGCGCCCGTCAATCGATTTTAGATTTTAGATTTTAGATTTTAGATTGAAGAAAGCAAGCCCACTGATAAATCCGGGGGCTGGCGATCGGGAGCAAGGAGCTTTTTTCTCGATCCACGAATCAATCCGGGGGCCCCGGATTAAATTGCTTGATTGTCAATTGCCGACTTTCGGGAGTGCGGCTGCGGTGAAAGTTATTCATCCATTCGCATCAGCTTGCGATAAAAGGTTTTAGAAAAATCGACGGTACGAGTTCGCTGAAAAGTCAGGAGAACCTCAATTAAGCAACTAACAAACTCAGAGCTTTGCATAGTCACTTCGTAGCTGAGTTCAGCATTGCCGTCAAACAACACCCGACAGCGGGTTAAGTCGATCGGCAGCGACGAGATATTCCAACTAGCGACAAACGGCACGCTCTCCCCGCCGTCAATTTTTCTTGCTCCCTCCAAGCTTTTGAGCTTGTAGAGGGCAATAGCGTGCGGTAAAAACTTGCGCCTGGGCTCTTGACAGAAAGGCGCGTAGACTTTCACTTCTTTGTCGTCGGCTGGCTTGAGTTGAGGAATAGACATATTTCCACCTCAGACAATTATTACTAACAGATAGTTTAGATCCCCAGAAAAAACTAGCAGATATTCCAGGTCGATCGCAAGCAAAAGTCAACCCAAATACTCTATGCAGTACCCGTTTACCAAGGCCGTACAAGCACCTAACCCGCTGGTAGTCCTCCCGTCCGCTTTCGACAAAAGCCCAGAAACTGATACAGTAGATGCTTATATCTAAAATCAAAAACTATTGGTGGTTGAATCAAGTAACCTATGCAGGAGAGTTCTTGGCCAGAAAACGACGCTCGCAGCGAGCTTAACTTGGACATCTCTGATTTAGCTCAAGAAGAGCTCAAGAGTTTGACCTCGCACTCGAAGCTCAGCAAAGTATTTGCTATACCAGACATTGGCGACAGGGTGTTTGACGCGGAAACAAAAGCAGAGCTCCCGGTTGCGGTGTCTGTGCCGGGAACTCCCTCTTTTCCTCAAAACCTGTACCGGGGACGCCGCGGAAAAGCCGCCGCAGTGCTGACTGCGATTTGGGCCGGCACGATCGCCCTGCACTTGATTTCTTGGGGTGCTTGGGTAGTGTGGGGGTTGACGGGACTGCTGTGGATGCAAGCATTTCGAGTTTTGTTTGCTTCGCCCAAGCCCGCACTGCCGCCTCTTGCTGATGAAAGTCGAGAGGATTGGCCTTATGTGTCGCTGCTGGTGGCAGCGAAAAATGAGGAAGCGGTGATTGCCCGATTCGTAGAATCCATCTGCAATGTAGATTATCCGATCGACCGCTACGAGGTTTGGGCGATCGACGATCACAGCAGCGACGCCACGCCGCTAGTATTGGAACAGCTAACCAAAAAGTACCCCCAGCTCAAAGTATTTCGCAGAGGAGCAAATGCCAGCGGCGGCAAGTCGGGAGCACTGAATCAAGTGTTACCGCTGACTCGCGGCGAATTTGTCGGAATATTTGACGCCGACGCGACGGTAACGCCGGATTTGCTGCGCCGGGTGCTGCCAGTGTTCGATGGAGAAAAGGTAGGCGCTGTGCAAGTCAGAAAAGCCATCGCCAATGCTTCGGTAAATTTTTGGACTCGTGGCCAAGAAGCAGAAATGGCTCTCGACAGTTTTTTCCAGCAGCAGCGGATTGCGATCGGCGGCATTGGAGAATTGCGCGGTAACGGCCAATTCATGCGCCGCACCGCCTTGGAAAGCTGCGGAGGCTGGAACGAGGAGACGATTACCGACGACCTGGATTTGACGGTGAGGCTGCACCTAGACCGATGGGACATTGAATTTCTCGCTTTCCCAGCCGTGTCAGAAGAAGGAGTCACTAACGCTCGCGCTCTGTGGCATCAGCGCAATCGCTGGGCAGAAGGTGGCTATCAGCGTTATCTTGACTACTGGCGGCTAATTTTGCGGAACCGCATGGGAACTGGGAAAACTTGGGATTTATTTGGATTTTGGGTATCTCAATATTTCTTACCCACAGTCGCGCTACCCGACTTTGTGATGTCAATTGCGCTGCGCCGGATGCCGATCGCCAGTCCCATAACTTTTATGACCCTTACATTGTCGGTGGTGGGAATGTTTGTCGGTTTGCGCCGCACTCGCAAAGAGACCAAATTTGACGTTAAAAGAGTTTTTCTCACCTTGCTGCAAACGCTGCGGGGTACTGTGTATATGTTCCACTGGCTGCTGGTAGGGACTGTGACGGCTCGGATTGCGGTACGGCCCAAGCGGCTCAAATGGGTCAAAACCGTCCATCAAGGCGCTGTTAATAGCCTCAAGTAAACAATTCGCAGAAATATCTCGGCACAGTATGGCCGAACGTCCGAAGATTTTCCGAGACAAAAAAACACCAACGCTCGCCAAATATCTCCCCGCCAGAGCCTAAGAGTAAAATTTGGCAATTCCGAGAAAAAAACACTTTGAAACAGCTTAGGTAATAGGTAATCGGCGAGCGGTGCGAATAAGTAATCGGCCATACAAAAGTCTAAAATTAAAAGATAAAAGCGAGACATTTTAACTTTTAACTTGACAAAAAACCAATTACTATCTATTAATTATGAATTGCCAATTAGGACGAATTGCTTGTTGCCAACTACCCGTCACCCGTAATTGATAATGGATTTGTTAGAGTACCAAGCTAAATCTTTATTTCGCCAGATGGCAATTCCGATTTTGCCGTCGCAGCGGATTGACAATCCCGCCGACCTCAAAGGACTGAAAATTCCTTACCCCGTTGTACTCAAATCGCAAGTGCGGGCTGGGGGACGGGGCAGGGCGGGCGGTATCAAGTTTGTGGAAAATACGATCGATGCAGTAGCAGCCGCTCAAACAATTTTTAATTTGCCGATCGAGGATGAATATCCCCAAGTCCTGCTGGCAGAAGCAAAGTACAACGCCGACCAAGAATTGTACTTAGCGGTACTCCTAGACCCCGTAGCGCGCCGCCCGGTGCTTCTGGGTTCTCGCCAAGGAGGTATGGATGTCGAAGGGTCGATCGAGCAAATGCAGCAAGTTGCCGTAGATCAAGAATTTTCCCCATTCTACGCGAGGCGTCTCGCGCTGAAAATGGGATTGCAGGGAGACTTGATTCAATCGGTGAGCACCATTGTCGAAAAAATGTACCGGCTGTTTGTCGAAAAAGATTTAGATCTAGTAGAAATCAATCCTCTCGGCATCAGTCCAAGGGGAGAGGTAATGGCTTTAGACGGTAAAGTCACCGCCAACGACGATGCCTTGGGACGACATCCAGATTTGGCAGCACTCTCGGAGAAGAAGCTCTTGGGCGGGTTGGCACGGGAAAGAAGAAGTCCCCATGCTGGGGGCGATCGCTCCCATTCCCAGTCCAAGGTTCAGCAGTCGCCGGAGTTTGACCCCAAATCTAAATCCCCAATCTCGAATTCCGAATCCCTGCAATTAATCGAACTAGACGGGAATATCGCGATTTTGTGCAACGGAGTGGGCCTGACAATGGCAACTTTAGATGCTGTAACCCACCAAGGAGGAAAACCAGCTAATTTTGTGAATATTGGTTCCCTAGACCGCTACTATGCAGCAAATGCCCTGCGCGATCGCACGGAGTTGGGTCTGGAGTTAGTCGCTCAGGATAAAAGCGTTAAGGTGATACTTGTAAATATTTTGGGCAGCGCCTCCAAGACCGAGGAAATAATCGCTGCAGTAGCCGGCTATTTGGAACGGAAAGCTCGCGCTAACCGCCACATCCAGGTTGTGCTGAGGCTGGTAGAGCTCGATGCTGATGCTGTTAAAAAGCGTTTGGGACAGTTGCCGGTGCAGCTAGCTAGCACTTTGGATGAGGCCGCGGCCGCTTCTGTATCCTCCGTCAAGTAGCGGCAGTCGATCGGCAAAAAACGAGATTTCGGTACAGATGAAGGCCTTCTGCTTTTTACAGATCGAGTGTCAATTGGGAAAAAATGAATTTAACTCCTGAAAGCAAAGTCCTAGTACAGGGCATTACAGAATCTCCCGCGTCCACCCGCGCCGCCCTGATGATGAAAGCATACGGCACGAATGTAGTCGCCGGTGTCAGTCCCGGTCGGGGGGGGCTGGATTTGGAGGGAATTCCGATTTTTGATTTGGTAGAAGAAGCAGTGGCAACAGTGGGTCACGTTGACACTGCGGTAATTTTTGTAGACGCTTACTCGGTGCTGGATGCGGCTCTAGAAGCGATCGCGGGAGGAATTCGGCAAATCGCGATCGTCACTGGGGGAGTGCCTCCTCTGGATATGGTGCGCTTAGTCAGAAAAGCAGAAGCCACCGAAACTTTGGTAATCGGGCCCAACAGTCCGGGGATTATTGTGCCCGACAAACTGCTGCTGGGAACTCACCCCAAGGAATTTTACACTCCCGGCCCCGTGGGAGTGATCAGCCGCAGCAGCACTTTGACTTACGAAGTTGCCCTAGAACTGACGGAGGCTGGGTTGGGACAGTCGATGGCGGTTTGTATTGGCTGCGACGCGATTGTCGGTTCTTCTTTTATGCAGTGGCTGCAAATTTTGGACGAAGACGACAGTACGGAAGCGATAGTTTTGGTGGGGGAAGTTGGGGGGTGGAGTGAACAAGCTGCTGCTTCTTACATCGCCTCGGCGATCGACAAACCCGTGGTTGCTTATCTGGCCGGCCACTACGCTCCCAAGGGGCCATCTTTGGGCCACGCCGGCATCCTGATCAGTTCTCGCGCGGCTGCCCAGAAAGCCTTTGGAGTTTCGGCCCCAAACAAAATGGCTGCCTTTGAAGAGGCGGACATACCTGTGGCGGCTCGACCTTCAGAGATTCCTAAGTTACTCAAAAAATTGCTCAAGAAAAATTGATTGCTTTGGAGTTTCCACAAAAGTCCTAACCCTCTTGAGGGTTGGGATAGGGGTAGGGCGGGGGCGGGTTTGCTCTCATATCATTTCCGGTTACACTCATACATGATGTTGACGGTTGACTGTTGACGCCGTGAACAGTGAACAGTGAACAGTCAACAGTGAACAGTCAACAGTCAACAGTCAACAGTCAACAGTCAACAGTCAACAGTCAACAGTCAACAGTCAACAGTCAACAGTCAACTCCGATTTACTATTCCGATGCTAAGGGGTTGGATATCAAAAGTGTCTGCAGAATGCCACAACAGCCGCTTCAACCCGCCTTTAGGACATTTTTATGATTTTTTTACCAAAGCCCTCTGACAGGCGTCACACGCTGCGGTGCGGGTGCTGGCAAGGGGGCGGCGCGGCGCGACGCTGGAGGCGGAGTTGTTGGCTGCACGCTGCGGCGAGGTTCGATCGGACTTTCGGTGGGAGTTGTTTCAGTTGTGCGAGTTGTCGATCGCGTCACATCTTCAAGCAGGCTTCGCAGAGTTCCGGCTATACTCTGAACTTTCCCAACAGTGGTGCGAAGGCTGGCAACATCTACGTAAACCTCGTTGAGAGGATACTTTTTCAGGATTTCCAGCAGCGATACCTTACCGTCGTCCCCGGCAGCCAGGATCACCGCTGCCCGCAAAGCTTTCCCGCTTTCTGTGCGGCGCTGAGTCCGAATTGCTTGACCGATGTCGTCAGTGATTTTTTCTCCTGGAGTGCTGTAAACTACCCTCGCCAGATTAGCAGGCTTTAAACCAATTTCTAAACCCATGAACCCCCGCAGCATTTGCGCGTCCATTTTGGAGAACCGGATAATTTGTTGGAGGGTTGGCGTCGTCGTGCCGTTTTTAGCAAATTCTTCTAAGTCGCTGATATTGATGCCTTGTCTGATCGGGCCAAATGTGAGGACAACTTTTTCGGCCCCTAATGCTCTACTGCTGCTAGATAATATGCTCCCGCTTGCTCCTAAAAGTAGGGCAATGCCGATCGATACAAATTTTGTTAATTTCATATTCACCGCTAGATTAAAATTATTTTTTCGAGATTTGTACATTTTTGTACATTATAGATGCAGCAGTTATATTCTACAAGGTCGCCCGTGTAATTTGTGCCCGCGTCACACCCACAATCTCGACCGAGACTTTTTCTCGATCTTGACTTGAAAAATAAGTTACCACATCTGCCGAAATCTGTTCGCTTCTATTCCTTCTGCCTTCTACCTTCTAAATCTCCAGTCTTCTATATCAGAGTGTCTTCCGCCTTCTACATAAGTGCCTTATAAAAATTCTAGGAACCGCCCTGACGGGGAGGACTTTCTTAATAGCACAAACATAAGGACTCGATTGCTTCTTCTTTCTCTCTTAGGCAACTAAATCCCTCTTCCTTATTCCTTCCTCCTTCCCTCTTCCTTCGGGAGCATCTCATATTTGCAAAAACACTTCTTTCTTCTTCCTTCTGACTCTTTTCTCCTGGCTCCTGACTCCTG
>NZ_JAUBTL010000068.1:0-34143 GCF_036702475.1 Microcoleus sp. D2_18a_B4 | reverse complement strand
GCGTCCCGCCCGTCCAAAAAGGACGGGCGGGACGCCCATCCCACAATAACAATTAAAATTGTAAGTTATTTAATTCGTGATCCTTATCAAATCCGGTCGATCGATCGGAGATGATATGATACCGATACAATGGGTTTTAATTTATTTTTTGCTGCAGAGGAATCTCGATCGCAAATTCGGAACCTTCTCCCAATACAGAAATGCAAGAAAGCTTGCCGCCGTGTTTTTCTACTACTATAGAGTGCGAAATCGCCAATCCTAAGCCAGTTCCTTTGCCAATGGGTTTAGTAGTGAAAAACGGGTCAAACAAGCGCTTTTTCACATCTTCGCTCATCCCAGGGCCGCTGTCAGCTATCCATATGGCAACGCTGTTATTGTCGGTTACTTGGGTGCGAATCCTAATTGCGAGATTTTTGGCGGTGCGATCGGATTTCTTCATCTCCATTTCCAATGCGTCTAGCGCATTGCTCAACAAATTCATAAATACTTGATTTAACTGACCGGGATAACATTCAACTAAAGGTAAATTACCGTATTCTTTAATGACATTAATTGTCGGGTGATCGGCTTTATGTTTCAGGCGGTTTTGCAAAATCAGCAGCGTGCTTTCAATGCCTTCGTGAATGTCAACTTGTTTCTTTTCGGCTTCGTCAAGTCTTGAAAAAGTTCGCAGGCTCAAAACTATGTCGCGGATGCGATCGGCTCCTAATTTCATAGATGCTAAAATTTTCGGTAAATCTTCAATAAGATAATCAATTTCAAAGTCTTCTCTTGCCTCTACAATTCTGGCGCTCGGCTGCGGGTATTCCTTCTGGTAAAGTTGCAGCATTTTTAGCAAGTTTTGAGTGTATTCACTGGTGTAGCTGAGATTCCCATAGATAAAATTAACCGGGTTGTTAATTTCGTGGGCTACGCCTGCTACTAACTGGCCCAAACTCGACATTTTTTCACTTTGAATTAATTGAGTTTGGGTGCGTTGGAGTTCGTGCAAAGTTTGTTCTAGCTGTTGAGTTTGAGCTTGAGCTAATCGCGCCGCTGTGCGCGTTTGGGTGTAAAGTTCGGCGTGGTCGATCGCGATCGCAATTTGAGCGACCACCGCTTGCATCAGTTCGACTTCAGAGTCGCTCCAATTTCGCATGGACATAGCCTGATAGCAGGTAATCACCCCAATATCGCCGGCAGCAGTATGAATTGGCAGCGACAGCACCGAGTTAAAATTTGAAGCCTGGAAAAGTTCGCGCAATTCTACATCTTCAAAAGTGCTGACATCATCAATTCGCAGAATTTCTCGCCGCAAAATCTGTCGCACTGCGAGACTAGATTTGTCGTCTATAAGATAAGTGCCGAGTAGACTCGGCAAATCTGCATTCTTCGCTTCGTAAGTTACGTCCCAAAGCGGAGGATTGGTGTTGGGGCGATACCAAGTGAAGATGCACCAATCTAGGTGCATGAGATTGCGAATTTCTTGAACTGCTGTTGCTAAAATTGTGTCTAAATCTAAAGAAGTGCGGATTTGGTTGGCAATTTGATTGAGCAGTAATTCTCGCTGAGCTTGTTGTCTGAGCGCTTGTTCCGATCGCACTAAAGTTTCTTCTGCAAGTTTGCGATCCGTTAAATCTTGGATAACTGCTTGGATCATTTTTTCATTTCCAACCTCGATGATTGTCAGCACGACTTCTGCGGGAAAATCAGTACCGTCTAAGCGCTGGTGAACCCAATCAAAACGGTGCTTTCCCCGCTCAAAGGCGATGGCTATCATTTCGTGGGCCAAGCTCAAAGAATCTCTGCCGTTGGGTTGGAAAGGAGGCGACAGTTTGCCTGGGTTTTTGCCGTACAACTGTTGCGGGGTAGTGCAGCCGAATAGTTTTAGGGTGGCTGTGTTGGCATCGGTGATGGCATTGTCACATAACATAAAAACAGGCAAACTGGTTAATTCGTAGAGCGATCGAAATTTGGCTTCCGACTGCTGCAATGCGGCTTCTGTTTGCTTGCGATCGGTAATGTCGGCAACCATTGCCAAAGCCCCCACATAGCGTCCCTGTTTGTCTGCCAAGGAATTAGTAGAAAGCATCGCCCACAAGTCCCTGCCGTCTCGGCGACGGAACTTAAAATCGAGCTGTTCGCGAATTTGTTCACGGCGGCGTTTGAGACTGCTTTGTGCGATCGCCATGCCTTCTGCATCCATGAAAGCAAATAGCGACTGTCCGATCATTTCCTCTGCGCGACAGCCGAGCATATCGGCCATTTTTTTGTTGACAAAAGTAGTTTTACCATCCGTATCTATGATCCAAATTCCTTCGTCTGCTGTCTCGACAATGCACCTGTATTTGTCCTCGCTTTCCCTAAGCGCTTCTTCTGCTAATTGGCGAGCCGTAATGTTTTGAGTCATTAGCAATCCGCCGATAATTTCTTGCCGTTCGTTTCTGACTGGCAAAGTATAACCGAGGTAGATGCGATCGCTGTAAATAAATTCTGTAACAACTGTTTCTCCTGCCAGTGCCGCCAGATAATTTGGCTCGACAGCAGCGCAAAAATCTGGCTCGAATACTTCCCAGATTGTCTTGCCTTCCATCAATTCTTTGGAAAGCCCCACGGCGGCTAATTCTGTACCTTCTACCAGCGTGTAGCGCATTTCTCGATCGAACAACATCACCGCACCGTTAGGAAAGTTGCTTGCCATAGTACGGTAAAGCTGTTCGCTTTTTTGCAGCGCAGCTTCTGCTTGTTTGCGATCGCTAATGTCAATTACAACTGCACCGATGCCGATCGCCTCCCCATCTTTTTCGAGCAGGGGAAAATAAGAGCCTGTCAGGTGTCGGACAAACCCAGGCTTTCTGGGATTGTCACCACTCATCTCCATGTTAATTAAGGGTTGTTTCGTCCTCAAAATTTGTTCGTACAAAGGCTCTATTATTGGAGCGATATTCGGCAATATTTCGCGTACAGTCTTGCCGATGTGTTCTGCTGGACTCAGGCAATTTATTTCTGCTAGAAATTGATTAATTTGCACGTACCGCAGTTGGGAGTCCAAAATGCAAAGTCCCGCCGGCGCTTCCTTCAAAAAGGCATCAAATAGTGCTTGTCTCTGTGCTAATTCTTGTTCTAAAGCTTTGCAAATGCTGAGATCTGTTAAAGAGCCAATCATCCCCACAACTTCTCCCGTTTTGTCTTTCAATAGCGACAGCATCAGGTGCGAGGAAAAATCTTCTCCCGATTTACGGCGTGTTATAACTTCTATTTCATGCTCGCCTTTTTCTTGTAGCGGTTTGATGACTTGCTCTAACAAAAATTCGTGCTGTTCAGGCGGGTAAATTAAAGAAACGTGCTGTCCGATCGCCTCAGTTTCTTCATAGCCGTATAACTTTTGGCAGGCTTGATTCCAAAGGGTAATCGAGCCGTCCATATCTGTAGAAATCACCGCTTCGTGAATTTGGTCGATAATTTGACTTTGGAGACGCAATTTGTCTTGAGTTTGTTCCAGTTCGGCGATTTTTTCTTCGAGTAGCTTCTGAGTTTTTGCCAGTTCGGCAGTCTGCTTTGCCAGCAATTTTTCTAGATGTGAATTGCTGTGCGGCGGCGCTGATTCCAGCGGCTCGCTATTTTGATCCCGATTATTAAAGATTTCTTCAACACTTAGCCAAATCGCGCACTGTCCCTCTGTTTCAATTGCCCGCTCGGAAACTCGCACGGGTACGAGATGCTGGTTTTTATGTTTGTATGCTGCTTCGCACAGGTGCGTGTGGCTATTTTTTGCTTGACATTCTAGATATTTTTCTGGGCCCGCGCACTGTGTTTGCTGAATTTCCCAATAGTTGAGGTGGAGAGTTTCTGCAACTGTGCGGCCGATAATACTTGCAAAAGCTGGATTTACGTCGATAAAAGTCCCGTCCGTCCGGCACAATGCCAGCCCGATCGGGCACAGTTCTAACAATGGGCGGTTGCAGCGAGCGCGCTTGGCTTTTCCTAACTGGCTGTGCATTTGACGTAACTGGACTTGGGTTATTCAATTATATCTTTATTATCTTGTTTATTGTTATGAGTTTTATCCTTGATTAAGGAAGAGAGAAGAAGAAAGTTCGGCAACGAGCCGTCTACGGGATTTAACAAATGTAACGAATTGATGCTGAGGTTCGAGGGAAGAAGGAAGAGGTTGGAGGATCGAGGTTCGAGGCAAGTTCGGCAACGCTCGCGCGATCGGGATTTAACGGATGGATGTTGAGGAAAAAGACAGGATGGGGAAACAAAAATGAGTAATAATCAACGGGGAGGAGGAAAGAGGGAATGAGAAGAAACCCGAAAAATCACAAAAGAAGAAGTACAAAACTGGTACAAACACCATTAATTTATAGATGGTATCTTCCCTCCAACCTTCTTCCTTCTTCCTTCTTCCTTCTTCCCTCCAACCTTCTTCCTTCTATCCTTTACATCCGTTACATCCGTTACATCCGTTACACAATCCGTTGCCGAACTTCCTTCTCCCTTCTATTAATCGCGGGCAATACCTTCGGATCGGGCAGCCAACTGCACTGCACCGGCGACAGCAATGGCAACTCTTTCGTCAAAAACAGACGGTATAATGTGTTCTTTGTCAAGCTGAGAAGGACTGACTAAAGAGGCGATCGCGTATGCTGCTTCCAAATACATACTGGGCGTAATCGTGGTCGCTTTGCAGTCCAAAGCACCTCGAAATATCCCCGGAAATGCCAAAACATTGTTAATTTGATTCGGGTAATCGCTGCGTCCGGTTGCTATGATCGCCGCATCTTCCATAATTAATTCGGGCTGAATTTCGGGAATGGGATTTGCCATTGCAAAAACAATGGGATTCTCGGCCATCGAACGCACCATCGAACGGGTGACTACGCCGGGGGCGCTGACGCCTAAAAATACATCGGCACCGGCGATCGCATCTTCCAAAGTACCGCTCGAAGCCACGGCAAATTCTAGTTTTTCTGGGTTCATATCCGTGCGGTCTTGGGAGAGAACGCCTTTGGAGTCGCACATGATGATGTTTTGGGCACCTGCTTTACGCAACAACCGGGCGATCGCGACTCCGGCCGCACCGGCTCCGTTAATCACGATACACACTTCTGCGATGGTTTTTTTGACGATTTTCAAGGCATTAATTAATGCTGCCAAACTAACAATCGCAGTGCCGTGCTGGTCGTCGTGAAAAATCGGAATATCTAAGGTTTCCCGCAATCTTGCTTCGATTTCAAAGCAGCGGGGAGAAGAAATATCTTCGAGGTTAACGCCGCCAAAAACCGGGGCGATATTCTGCACTGTGCGAATAATTTCCTCAGTATCTTGGGTATTCAAACAGATAGGAAAGGCGTCAATACCTGCAAATTCTTTAAATAGCATGGCTTTGCCTTCCATGACTGGCAGTGCGGCGGCAGGGCCGAGGTTTCCCAGTCCCAAAACTGCGCTACCGTCGGTAACAATGGCAACAGTATTTTGTTTGATTGTCAGGTTATAAACTTGTTGGGGGTCATTGGCGATCGCCGTGCAGATGCGGCCGACTCCAGGGGTGTATGCCATTGCCAAATCTGACTGGCGTTTGAGGGAAATTTTGCTAACTACGCTGATTTTTCCGCCGCGGTGCAAGTTGAAAGTGCGATCGTACACGTCGATCACTCTGATATCCGCCAGCGCTTTCACTGCTTGCACTATTTCTTCATTGTGTTCGAGGCTGGAGGCATCGACGGTGATATCGCGAACGGTAGTGGCGCGGGTTTGCTCGATCAAGTCGATTTGGCCGAAGTTGCCGCCGACAGATGCGATCGCGCTGGTGACTCTTGCCAGCATTCCCGGCTGGTTCGGCAGAGCAACCCGAATTGTTAAACTAAAGCTGGGATTTGGTGTCAGTTTTACCATGATGTCTTGATTTCAGATTTGAGAATTTCAATCTTAGATTTTATCGCCAATGTTAGGCATAAAATTTAATAATTTAAATTTTCAACTGAAATTTTTAACAAATTCTATGAGCCTGTGGTGCGATCGCTCTGCACTGCCAGGGGTGTCGCTGAAAAATTGCTCTTTTTTTGAGTAAAGCTTTGCTCTGTTTCTAGCTGGTGACTCTCCCACAAACAGCCTCTTTTCTGTCAATTTCTCAGCGAACCACGAATATGAAGCGCGGGGGTAGAAACCGGGTTTCTGAGGTCAATCGATTTTAGATTTTAGATTTTAGATTTTAGATTTTAGAATTGAAGCATTGACCCCACGGATAAATTCGGGGGCTTGTATCCTGAATGCTTTCGGTCAAGCTGCGGAACTCTTATCTATTTTTGAGAATATTTCTGCTTATTCTGAACATCAGCAGATATTTCGCAAAAATCTATTTTGCAGCGATACCGCCTAATTCCTGCTGCTGTCTTTTGAAGCGAGACACCCAGGAGAGTTGATGCGGCTTTTTGGTGGCCTTTATTGGGAATGTAAAAAGTAGATGCACGGCTGTTTGAGCCGGCAGGTAAAAATCTGAGCGACTGACAAGCGGGCCTTTGATATATATTTTGTCTGGTTTAACAGTGGCCAAGGATTGCGAGTGCAACCTTGCAAACGCTCTAATTACCTGCACGCTTTGCCCGATAATTCCAGGGAGTGTAACTAACAGACAATCTACCCCGCGCCGACACAGCCACAGGTTCAACCGAACCGTGTTGAGTTGCTGGTTGCTAACTGTCAATTTTACCGATCGGCCGCAGCATCGGCCCATATAATTGTAAAGAATTTACAAGCCAGACAATCTGGGGGAACTTTTTCTAAGTCTTGCAGATCAACCGGTTGCTCTGCTTCGCTGCCGGCGGGAAGTATGCACAGGGCAACCTGTCCGACTCCTGCCATGAGTTCGGCAACTCGCTCCAAAATACTGTCCATTTTGTCAATTAGTTGCTCTGCTGCATCCAGACTCGGCGCGATGATGAAAAAGGTTTTGACTCCATCGGGACAGGGAGCGAAGCCAAGGGTACACTCTCGTAATAGTGCTTGGGTGGAGAGACTGAAACCGTCGTAGAAGCGAGCGATTACTGCTTGATAAAAGACGTGGGTCAGAGAGCGATCGCCAAAAATTGGTTGAGATAACATAACTACTTCCTTTCGTAGGATTTTTGGGAGCATTGAAAAAATTTTAACATACCTTAATGTAAGCGATTTAACAAAATGATCTAGCGATCGAGATCAGTGGCTAGATGTGATAATTTTAAATTTGTGTAGCGATCGCAACTGTGATAAAATGTACTCTGTGCTATCACGGCCAATGATTTTGATCGCATCAGCAGCTCAAAGGTAAGTACAAAATTTCCTACTAGGTGAGGAGAGGGGGATAGGCCCAGAGGAAGAGAACCAGAGGGAAATTACCTAAGTAGTGAGAGTATTATTGCCACAAAGTGCTTAATCTAGAGTTTAAAATAAACATCCAATCAAAATATTCAAGATGAACTCGATCGCCCAACAGTTAAAAGCAAAATTTGAAAAAGCATTCACCGCTGCATTCGGCGAAAGTTATGCAGGTGCAGATCCGATGCTAGCCGCCGCCAGCAATCCCAACTTTGGGGACTTTCAGTGCAACGCGGCGATGAGTTTGGGGAAAAAGTTAGGAAAGCCGCCACGGGCGATCGCCTCGACAATCATCGAAAACCTAGATATTACTGACATCTGCGAAACCCCAGAAATCGCCGGGCCTGGTTTTATCAATTTGAAGCTGAAACCGGCTTATTTGGAAGCGCAAATTAGTGCGATCGCGGGCGACTCGCGTTTGGGGATTGAACCGGCGAAAACGCCTCAGACAATCGCGATCGACTTTTCGAGTCCGAATATAGCCAAAGAAATGCACGTCGGACACTTGCGATCGACAATCATCGGAGATGCGATCGCCCGCATCCTCGAATTTCAAGGCCACGACGTACTCAGAATCAACCACATCGGCGACTGGGGTACGCAATTCGGAATGCTGATCGCATATTTGCGCGAAGTTCACCCTGAAGCGCTCACAACCGCTGACGCCCTAGATTTAGGCGATTTAGTCGCATTTTACCGCCAAGCAAAACAGCGCTTCGACGCAGACGAAACCTTCAAAGAAACCGCCCGCCAAGAAGTAGTAAAACTGCAAGCAGGCGCCGAAGACACCCGCCGCGCTTGGAAATTGCTGTGCGATCAATCGCGCCGTGAATTTCAAGTAATCTATGACTTGCTCGATATCAAATTAACCGAACGCGGCGAATCGTTTTACAATCCATTATTGCCCGCTGTAGTCGAAGATTTAACCAATCTAGGTTTGCTAGTAGAAAGTGACGGCGCGAAATGCGTTTTTGTAGACGGTTTCACCAATAAAGAAGGCGAACCACTGCCGCTAATCGTCCAAAAAACCGACGGTGGCTACAATTACGCCACAACAGATTTAGCAGCAGTGCGCTACCGCATCCAAAAAGACAATGCAAAGCGCTTAATTTATGTCACCGATTCGGGACAAGCAAACCATTTTGCCCAAGTATTTGCAGTTGCGAGAAAAGCCGGTTGGATTCCTGATGATGTCGAAATTGTCCACATTCCCTTCGGTTTGGTATTGGGAGAAGACGGCAAAAAACTCAAAACTCGTTCTGGGGAAACGGTGCGGTTGCAGGATTTGTTAGATGAGGCGATCGTCCGCGCCACCAAAGATTTGGAAGAGAGATTGGAAGATGAGAAAAGACACGAAACTGAAGAGTTTATAGCTAACGTAGGTCGAGTAATTGGTTTGAGTGCGGTTAAGTATGCCGATTTAAGTCAAAACCGGGCGAGCAATTACACTTTTAGTTACGATAAGATGCTGGATTTGAAAGGAAATACAGCACCTTATATGCTCTATGTTTGCGCGCGCGTGCACGGAATTAGCCGCAAAGGTGAGATTGATTTCGAGAATTTAGATGCTAGTGCGAAAGTAATTTTGCAGTCGGATGCGGAGTTAGTTTTAGCCAAGCATTTATTGCAATTTAGTGAAGTGATAAATGCTGTTGAGGGCGATTTGTTGCCGAATCGGATTTGTCAGTATTTGTTTGAATTGAGTCAAAAATACAATCAATTTTACGAACAGTGTCAGGTGTTGAAATCTGAGGAACCGTTGCGGACTTCGCGGTTAATTTTGTGCGATTTGACGGCGAGGACTTTGAAATTAGGTTTGGAGTTGTTGGGGATTAAAGTATTGGAAAGAATGTAAGCGGTAAGGTGTGCGGGGCGGGCACCCTACATTATTTAGTTGCGGTGCTCCGTGCGCTACATTATTTAGTTGCGGTGCGCCGAAGCGCACCCTACATTATTTAATTCGCTCGCCCATTTCTCCAATTAAGTTTAGCGCATTATTTCCAACTTTCTAAGATGTCTTGAAACATCTTTTTAGCCATCGGGCGATCGTTGCGATCTCTCACAAAAATTTCCAAGTTGCGCGCGGATTTTAGTTAAGTTTAATATTTTTTTAACACAACTATTGCATCGGTAACAAACTTATAGTAAATTTACAATTTATCGGGGAATGCACAGCCATTACCTATTAATGCCTCCTCGATAAAAATTAAAAACATGAACGAAACAAAAGTTTTCGGAATGCCCGCAGAAAAAGGCCGCTGGTTGTTCGTTCCGCTGGGAATCACGGTCTTGCTTTGTCTGGGTACAGTTTATTCTTGGAGTATCTTTAGAAAGCCGCTAGAAAAGCAGCTCAATATCGGTGCAACGGATAGTTTATTGCCGTTTACCGTATTGTTAGTAGTTTTTGCCGTACTGATGCCAATTACCGGCTTTTTTATCGATCGATACGGTTCTCGAACCGTGACCGCAGTCGGCGGCGTCGTGACGGGAATCGGCTATATTTTATCGGCATTTGCACCTAATATTACTGTCCTGGTACTCACCTATGGAGTTATCGCCGGTGCCGGGGTGGGAATTGCTTACGGCGTACCGCTAGCAGTAGCAGCCAAGTGGTTTCCCGATAAAAAAGGATTGGCAGTTGGGCTAACAGTAATTGGGTTTGGTTTGTCGCCTTTAATTACCGCACCGATTGCCAAATATTTAATCGATACCTATCAAATAGCGCAAACGTTTCTGATTTTAGGCATCGCTTTTACCGTCATTATTTTGGCAATTTCGACCGCTTTGAAAATGCCGCCAACTGGATGGACGCCTGCGGGATTTGCGGCCGCCCGATCGGGAACAGCGGTAAATAGCCAGATCGCACCCATGATGAAATCTCCCGCATTTTACGGGCTGTGGGTGTGCTACACCATTGGCACGCTGGTGGGATTGGGCGCGATCGGAATTTCTTCTTCCGTGGCGCAGGAAATTATTAAATTAGACGCGGGAACGGCTGCGGCAACGGTTTCTCTGTTTGCCATATTTAACGGTATGGGGCGTCCGATGTTTGGTTGGATAACCGATCGATTTAAGCCAAAATATGCCGCAATCGCCAACTACATTCTCATCTTAATCGCATCAATTATGATGACTCAGGCGGGCGTTGGACAAGTCGCAACTTATATCATTGCGTTTTGTTTGTTCTGGCTGTCGTTAGGAGGATGGCTGGCGATCGCGCCCACGGCAACTTTAACTTTATTCGACCCCGCAGACTACGCGAAAAACTACGGCATTGTGTATACAGCCTACGGAGTTGGAGCGTTTTTCGGTACAATTGCTGCGGGGAAAATTCGCGATACTTTTGGCAGCTATACCAACGCTTTTTACATTACGGCAATTCTTGCGGTTGTTGGCATCATCACCGCCGTGTTTGCGCTGAAGGGATCGGTTAAAATTGCAGCCGAAGCCGATGTTTCTTAATCGGGACTTGTGCACCCCCGATCGAAGAAACCGGGTTTTTTAGGAAAAGATGGGATTTGAGCCGTGAATATCGGTGAACAACCCGGTTTCTCGGCTTTTCCAATTTTCTAAGATATCTTTAAACATCTTTACAGCAATTTGGCGATCGTTATCTCTCACAAATATATCGTAATTGGGGCTTGAGTTAATTTCAATCAACCAATATGCTCCTTTTGTATCTAGCGCGATGTCAAGCCCCGCATAATTAATCGCAATTTCTGCAAAAACAGGTTTAACAAAATCTTCAATCTCAGACATGAGATTGGGGTTAATTATATGTTTTGCTTTTGCACCTTCCCAGTGCAGCGGGCTTAAATTGCCCGCAAATTCAGCCTGAGATTTGTCTTTCTCGTACAGCAAAACTAGCTTTTCTTTGCAGAATACAGCCCGATATTCGTGGGCAATTTCGATATATTCTTGAGCTAGCGCCACATGGTCATAATCTTTGCTGTTGACGTTAAATATAATTTCTAGGGCTTCTTTAATTTGCTCTGTAGTTTTACATAAAAAAACATTGTTGCCACCAGCACCGCGATTTCTTTTGAGAATCACCGGGAAAGCGAATTTTTTGTTTACTTCTAAAACTATTGATTCAATATCTGGGAAACTCAAATACTTTTTATACTTCTCCTCGCAGTGAGGCGAGACAAAACCGAGAGTTCTGGGAGTATTTATTTTGCCGTTTAATAGTTGATAGGTATATTCTTTGTCTTTAAAAATCTCTGCAACTGACGCGCTGTTAAATGCCGTCATGTAATTGACAAAATAATATTCTTCGCCGCCCTGTTTGAGTCTAATCAAGTTTTGGGAAGGATGCAGGATTTCGTAAGGGATATTTAATTCCTCACAAGCTGCCAGCAGGATTTCAATATTGGTTAGCATAAAATGTAATTTAACTTGTGACTTTTAATTTTTTCTGTACGCTCAGTCAATATCTCGCCAGTGACGAGCATCCACAAATCGCGACAAATGCCCCACATTTGTTGTAGCAATAACAACCCTTTCTCCACTTTCACTAACCAGCAAAGCTTGAGCAGCTAAAATCACATCTCCATCAAGTTCTTTGGGATCTGCTGTTGGCATTCCTGCCTGACGCGATGTTGCCCACAACTCAGCCGCTTTGAGAATTACTGGCGTTGTTATCGGCAAGTATTCCAGCCAGCGAGATTTACATTCGTTAAGGCGTTTGATACCTGCCAACTTATTTGCCCGCAATAACTCGCGCCGCACTTCATAATCTGCTATTTCAGGTAAAATCATCCTGTAGCCTTTAAATAGCAAAGATTCTACCCAAAGTTGGCACTCTACAGTCACAGGCGGCCCCTTGGGATTTGTTAATATTCCCAGAGGCCCCGAATCCAATAAAACTATCATTTTTGTTGCACAAATAACGGTCGGTTCGACGAAAGCCTGTCTTCGTCTAATACTTTTTGCAAATATTCAAATGTCTCTGTTTGTTCCTCGGCGTCTCCTTCTTCTCGCCACTTTTGCAACCACTCTATTGCTGCTAAATTCCTCTGCATTTGTTCTTCCTTCGTCCTTTGCGGAACTAGGGGCAAGGTATTGCTATTGAAAGGATTTATCCATTGGCTTAACCGCATATCGATCGCTTCCGCAATTATCGCTTTCAATTCTCCAACGGTCAAGTCTGATACTCGTTTGGTTTCGAGAATTATCGCTTGCAGTTCTTCAACGGTCAGGTCTGCTACTCGTTTTGTTTCCATTTTGCAACCTCATTCTTTCAAAGTTATCTGAAAAAGTTGGGATTCGAGAATCTCTCTCAAATCTCACATTCAATCAAATTCTATCCAAACAACCGCTGTTGCCCGTTTGCAGCATCTTTCCCGGCATAAATCTCGCGCGTTCCCTTGGGAATGTAAATCCAATCGAATTCTTGCAAGCGGTTTGTTAAATTGGAAATGCTCACTCCCAATTCATCTCTCATTTTGTATAAATGCGACCACTTAGTTAAATCGCGTCCCTGTCTTTTTTCCTCCAAAATACACCGAGGCATCAACAAACAGCTTGCAAAATATTGCGCTTGCCATTCGATCGACAAAACCTTATTATCAGCACTCGCACCCCGACAAACAAACGGTTCCTCGACATCAGACGCCGTTTTTTCTTGATTGCCTAAGTTTAATTCCAACTGTTCCACAGTGCCGTCTGCTTCGTCTTGATTGACGTGTAGCACCCAGTGGCCGATTTCGTGGGCGATCGTCGATTCGATGAAGCCTGGGGGTTTTTCGAGAATCTGTTCGTTGATTTCGATTAACCGCTGCTGCGGCAAAATCCTCGCCGCGATCGCACCTTCTTCATCCGGCTCAATGCACTCCCAAACTACGCCCAAATCCAGAAAATCAGCAACCGTTGTCGCATCAAAAGGCCATCTCGGAGCAAAATTTTGCGTTTTCTGCATCTGCATCAAGATGTCATTTGCCAAACGCTCGATCGTTTCTTTGGGATAGAAGCAATACGGCTTAAAAATACTCACTATGAGGGGCCTCTCTTACGCTTCAAAAGACTGTTTGAGCCAATCAGGATTTTCTTGCATCCGGCGGAAAAGAGCCTGCATTTCCTTCGGATTCTGCTTCAGCAGCGCTTCGTACTGCTGCGGCAGCCTCCCCGCCAAGAAAATCAATTCCTCTTCGTTTATGTCTAGATTCCGCGCTAATGCTCGGATTACCTCCTCTTTTGGCGCATAATCCGCTCGATCGTTCTCCAACTTCGACAAATAAGTAAAGTCCACACTTAGCATAGCTGCTAGCTCACGTTGTGAGTAAGCTTTGTCCTTGCGAGCTTGACGGATCAGTCTTCCAAATGTTTGTTCCACGGTTTTTCGCCTCCTGACAAGCATTCTAGCCTGTTTTGATGAAAAGTTCAACAAAATACTTGACGGGAAAATCAACCCGCGCTACCATGAGGTTAGTTGACGGTTTAATCAACCACTAAACCCGGGCTGGTAGAGTTAACGGTGCAAATTAGCCTAGCTCACACGCTACATATAGCGTCGTCAACTTCAGAGGAGTGAGAAGCGCTGGGCGTCAAAACGCTTGTACGCAGCAAATAAGGAGGAGCAGATCGCAAATGCTGAGAACCTGGACAGACACGCATTACAAGCTCGAAGACGATGACTGGCTATACATCGCCACCCACGAAGAACAAAGCTCAGCCTCACTGGTTTGTCCCGGCTACGCGCGGGATGGCGAAGGCTTCAGCATCCACTTCACCCCAGCGCACCTAGAAACGTTAGAGCATTTGCTCGTCGCGCTGCGGATTATTAAAGCTCAACAAGAGGCGATGGTTGAGTATACCTATCCCGAACCAAAAGCGACAACACATCTCATTAGGTAATCGAAGGAAGAAGGAAGAAGGAAGAAGGAAGAAGGAAGAGGGAAGAAAAATAATTCGATTGTTGTGAGTTCTCAATTCCCAATTACCGATTCCTAATTGTCAGAACATAAATCAATAACTAAGGAAAAAGCAACAATGACTAAAACACAAGAAAGACCGACATTTTCAGTATTTGGTGCCAAACCCAGCAATGCTTTGCTAGTACCGGAAATCCCGATCGCCGTCCGAAACAACTGTCAGATTGGCCAATGGGCGATCGGCGATACAGACTACGGTTCCAAGTGTTCCATGACAATCCTCAAATTTTCCAAATTCTTCGGCAGTTTAGGTCAAACTTCCCACACATTGTGGGGTCAACTGTGGTTTGTCGCAGAAAGTGGCGAATTGCCACAAGGAGTAGTCATGGTGACATACATCAAAAACCGCAGTTTGAACGATTTTAACGGGTTAGTTGCCTCAGTTCAATCTCGCGGAGTAGAGCCTGCTACAGGTATTTTTATTCCCGAATTTACCCAGCATTCCGGTGAAAAACCCGACGACAGCGGATTCGTTAAACCAATCAATTATTACAGTTTAAAATGGTCGTGGATGGAGCGTAGCAACTGGGCAATTATCGACCAAGCAGCAGCTATTTTGTCCGATATGAGCAATCAATCTCGGATGATCGATTTAGAAGGAACGCGGCAAATGGTGTGTTTGGATAATCTCCCTCCCCAGGAAGTTGCGCGCTTGATGGCTGCTCACGCTAGCGGTGAAAGCGATGCTATTGCTTTGAATTCTAACAGCGCTATGTCGTTGTCGCCAGCCGAAGAGCAATTAACTGCTGACTTGTTCTAATTTTGTTGTAAAGGCGCGATTAAATCGCGCCTTTGCCATAACTGTTACAACAGAGTGAAATGAAGAAATTAACCAAGCTGAAAACCAAACCAAACCTGCAAGAAAGCCGTTTGAGAGAGAATCTTGAGCTGCTAGACCAAATTCGGACAGATGCAGTTAATGACATCGAAAGTCTCACCCAAGACTTCCAGCACATGACTTTAGTTACCGAATCAGTCCAGCGGAATTACCGAGCTTTGTTAGCCGAAAATCAATTGCTAAAAGGCGCACTTTTGAGTATAATTGATGAGTGCGCCTGCTGGGAAGGAAATCGGTGCGATCGCTGCTGTAAAATTCTCAAAATTCTAGCCAGCGATAATTCAGAAGAAAAACCCGACGCAGCCAGCAAGTACCGTTCCATTCTCAGCCAACTCCGCAACTTAGAATAACTGAGAAAGTCTCACTCAAAAGCCTCGAAAAGTTATAATCAGGAGAAGAAACAATTATGACAATAGCAACTGCCAAGGATAGCAAAGCCCAAATTTTGCAAAACTTTCAGCAGATTTTAGCAGACAAGAAAAAGATCGAATCCAAAGTAGAAACCAAAGAAGAGTCAGCCGAAAAAGCCAAAAACAAACAAGTCCTCGAACTCGCCTCCACCTACACAATTGACAGCATCGTCAAAGGCTTGGCAGACTTGCAATTAGATTTCGGCAGCATCACCAGCGGACTTTCCGAAAAACTGAAGGCGGAATCTTCCAAATTAGACGAATTAAAACGCGCGATCGAAATCGAAGCCCAACAATTGCAAGAATTGCAGCAAATCAGAGTTGTAGCAGACGCCCTCCACATTTTAACTCAAGAGCACCGAGAAAAATTGACCCTGCTCGAACAAAACAGCGCCAACCAGCGCGAACTCATCGAAAAAGACACCACCCAAAAACGCAAAGTTTGGGAAAAAGAACAGCAAGAGTTTGACATAGCAATTCAAGAAGAGATTGCACTAACAACAAAAGAACGCCAGCGGGAAACAGCAGATTATCACTACGAATTAGAACGCACCCGCAAAGTCGAAACTGACGAATACGAAGAAACAAAACGCAAACTAGAACGGGAATTGCAACAATCTACTCGCGAGAAAGAGAAAAATTGGGTAGAACGCGAACAAGTCCTGAGTGACAATCAAGCTGAGTTTGAAGAGAATCAAAAGAAAGCCGCTGGATTTGAAGAAGAACTGAAACAGGCTTATGTCAAAGCCAAAGAAGAAGCAATTCAAGAAGTTTCTCGCGAAGCTAAAGTTAAGGCAGATTTGGTGGAGAAAGAATGGGAAGGCACTAAGCAAGGATATGAATTGAAAGCGCAATCTTTGCAGCAGACTATTGAGCGACAAACCGAACAAATCGCCGAAATTTCCGCGCAACTGCAAGCCACGATGAAGCAAGCGCAAGATTTGGCAATGAAAGCTTTTGCCAGCAAAGCTTAAAACCCAGTAAGGTGTGCAATGCCCACCTTACGAAAAAATGACAGAATTTTTCCCAACTATTAAGGAATGAAAAGTCATGAACAAAAGAGTTAGCGACAAAAGCACCAAGGCTGAAATTTTAGAAGCGTACAAGGAAGCAGCGCAAGAAAAAGCGCAGTTGGAATCGCAAATCCAACAGCTAAACGCTTCCCAAAAGCAAACAGCAGCCCCAGAAAAACCTATTGTGGAGGCACAAAAACCAATGGCTTTAACTCAAAATCCACAAAAAATGCAGTCTACAATCGACAATTTGATTTTGCTGCAATTTGGCTTTGGTGGCGCTGTCAGTGAGTTGTCTGAGAAATTAACTTCGGAAGCTGCTAAACTCGAAGAATTGCGGCGCACCGTGGGCGATGAAATTCAACAACTGCAAGAGTTGCACAGTTTAGAAGATGTTGCAGAAGATACGCTGGACAATTTAATTCAACAGTACGAAGAAAGCGCGAAAACTTTTGCTGGCGAACTTAGTGAACAGCGCGAAACTGTTGAACAAGAATTGTTGGAACGCCGGCAAGCTTGGGAAAAAGAGCAGGAAGTGCAAAGGTTGGCTGTGAAAGAACGCCATGAGAATCATCAAAAAGCTCGCGATCGGGATGAAGAGTTGTATGATTATGAGTTGAATCTTCAGCGAAATCTGGACATCGAAGAATACCAACAGCGCCAGAAAAGGCTGTATCAAGAAATCGAAGAGTTTCAGCAAGAACAGGAGAAACAGTGGGCGGAACGCGAAAAATCTATTTCGGAACGGGAAAAACTTTATGCTGAGGTGAAAGCTAAGGTAGAAGCTTTTCCGAAAGAACTGGAAGCTAATATCAAGAACGGGAAAGATAACGGCCGCAATATTGGCAATTATCAAGCTAAAGTTAAGGCTGATTTGTCTGCTAAAGATGTCGAAGGGCAAAAGCAAAATTATGAACTGCAAATTCAAGGGATGTTGCAGACAATTCAAAATCAAGATGCGCGCCTTGCTAGCTTGTCGAAACAACTGGATTCTGCTTTGAAACAGGTTCAAGATTTGGCGGTGAAGGCGATTGAGGGTTCATCGAATTTGAGTTCTTTCCAAGCAGTGAGGGAAATTGCGATCGAGCAAGCGAAGACTCAGCAGAAAAATAAGTAATCCGTAGCGTTTTTAGGAGCTAATTAGGTTGCTTTAGATACCCGATTTCTTGAAGAAGTCGGGTATCTGGGTATGGAAGGGAGAGATTTTTGCGATCGCCCGCGAACTGTGCAAAAATATAAGTATTTAGCATTAGGACAACTGCTATGCTTGATACTAACAACTTCGATCCGCGCGAGATTCCTATATATTCTATCCCTCAAGCAGCGCAATATCTCAGGCTGCCGAAGGATAGGTTGCGATCTTGGGTTGGTGGCTGGTACTCGAAAACAAAAGCGGACAAGCGCTCCTTTGAGCCACTGATTAAGTTACCTCACCCCAACAATTTTGAACTGCTTCCCCAGTCCAAAACTACACTACTTTCTTTCATAAATTTGGTAGAGGCTCATGTCTTGATTGCCATTTTTAAGGCTACTGGCTTCTCCCGAAAACAACTTAGCACTGCACTCGACTACATCAACGATCATCTTTCGACTCCTAAATTATACGGTGGAATTGAGTTTCAAACCGAGGGAATAGCTCTTTTATTTGAGAGATTCGGACAGAAGCTTGCAGCATCCGACAGGGAACAGGAAGCAAGACAGATTCTAAAAACTTATTTCGATCGCATTGTACGAGATGAAGCTGGATTACCCCTCAAACTCTACCCTTTCACGAAGCTACCAGGTGCCGACGAACCTAAAACAGTGATGATTGACCCCAGAATCTCTTTTGGCCGCCCAGTTTTAGCGGGAACTGGCATTCCCACAGCTATGCTTGCGGAACGCTACAAAGCTGGGGATTCCATCGATGAACTTGCCGAAGACTACAATTGCGATCGGCTCCAAATTGAGGAAGGTATTCGCTGCGAACTTCCGCTAGTAGCAGCATGAATGAGATATTTTTCATAGACAGATGTTTAGGAACGAAACTGGCAGATTCACTCCGAAATGTGGGGGCTACAGTAGAAATTCACGACGATCATTTTCATCCAAAAATGAATGATGAGGATTGGCTGAGGATAGTTGGAAAGGACAATTGGGTGGTACTAACAAAGGACAAGAAAATCGCTACCCGTTCTTTGGAGTTATTAGCCGTGGCTCAAGGCAATGTCAGGCTTTTTGCATTTGTCGGAGGCGATGTTTCTGGAGTTGTATTGGCACAAGCTTTTGTAAATGCCTTAGAAAATATGCAACGATTTATTCGGGGGAATCCAGCACCTTTCATCGCTAAGGTGTACCAGTCGGGTTTGGTAAAGCCCTGCAAGAACCAAAAAGAACTTTTGAGAATGCTCCCTAAAACCAGTGAGTAAATCATCCCAAATCAATCTCCCTTAGTCCAGTTTTCAAACTGTCCACTCGCTGCGAGTCTTCCTTGAGCCTTAAACCCTATCTACAGCGTTCTAATTTTTAGTCAAAAGTTCGATCGCACTGTTCACTTATCGAAACTGTCCCCTGCTCTCCTGACCGCTTCAGTCGCACTCTCTATGCTTTAAGTTAATCAACCAAAAGATATATTTGACCTAGAGGCACTATGCAGAAACAAATCATACGCCAAAAAGATACTAATGCTTGGATACTTCAGTGCTGGGTTTCTTTTATTGTTGCCCTTTCCGCAACTACTGTAGGTATCATTTATTTACAGGTAGACCCCTGGCAGAAAGCTTTTATGGGTATGGGTTTAACTTTTTCAGTCGGCTCGTCTTTTACTTTAGCAAAAACCATTCGGGATAACAACGAGGCATCAACATTAACTGCCAGAATCGACGAAGCTAGAGTTGAGAAAATTCTCGCTGAGCACCATCCTCTCAAATAAACTTAAATTATACAGTGTATACAAAAAACAGCCCGCGCGGGCTGTTTTTGTTGTTTGAGCCACAGGTTTCAAGCTGCGGATGGGAATTGGGGATTTCAATGGCTACCTTTGAACTTGCGATCGCCCAACTTATTCTTTTGTCGCTGGCGAACACCGGCCCGAATCGTCGCATACTCCACGGGAAAGCCAACGACAGGAATCACCTGATCCTTGCGTTCTTCTTCCAGATTCTTGAGTTCGGTGTAATCAACCCAGTGAATGCAATTCACCGGACAAGTGTCGATCGCCTCAGCAATCAACTCTTCAGAATCCCCGTCTTGTCGAACTACGCGCGATCGACCGTAATCCGGTTCAATGTAAAAAGTATTGCGAGCAACGTGAGCGCAGTGCTTGCAACCAATGCAGGTAATCTCATCAACATAGACACCTTTTTGGCGCAACACGCCGCCCAATTCCGGTTCAAAACCAGAGCGATCGGGCGCATCCCGCAAAAAACCTCCCAACTCCGGCTCTAAACCAGAGCGATCAATTGCTGTATCTATTCCGAGTCCAGAAAGCTCAGACATTTAGACCCCCACAATAGTAAATAAGTCCGCGCAGGCGGACTTTGATGAGACAAAATTGCAAAAAGCTCGCAAAATTATTAAGCGCACCAGCGCTGCACCACCAAGCGGATCGAACCGTCTTGATTTTGCTTTTGCTCAGAAACTTGGAAACCCTGCTTAGCGCTTTCATTCACCACAGTATGGTAAGCGTAGCGCTGAGTCACCTTATTCAGAAAACGGTCTACAGACCAAGCTTGCTGCCAAAACTGCAAGTCAGCCACCAATTCATACTCAGTCCCGTTCCAGCTAAAACCTACGTCATAGCCGTTTTTTTGCTCAATCACGACCTCAGCGGTGCTGGTTAGGCCGCGATAGCCGCGCACCTCAGTCGGGCCCGACTTCCAGTCGATACCCAAGTCAGTTAAAGCAGCTTCCAAAGAATTCAAATTGCGGATCTGGGTCTTAATTTGGCTAAAGTGTGACATGGTGATTCCAAAATAATTTAAGTGAACTCAACAAAAAAAATTACCAATCGCTAAAAGCCACTTGGGCCGTCGCTTCGGCTGCCTGATGCAGCGGTTGGGTGAAATATTCAGATGTTGACTCTTGATGAAGCACCACGCCGAGCTGAGCTTCAATTGCAGCCGTTACCTCAGCGCAGGAAGCACCGACAATGCCGGTGACTGTTTCCTGTACGCGGCCATCTGGATAGATCACAAACTCTAGTGTTTCCATAATCCGGGCTGACTGAATAGGAATATTGAGAACAGACACCGACACCAGCAAGCCAGGGACGATGCCTCCTGAAGTAGCTTCTTGAGAGTTGGCTGACTGACAAAGCGCTATATCAATTTTGACGAATTGATAGGTTTTGAGTCACAACTTAACAGAAGTTATTAATATGTAGAAGCAATACCTCAGTTGTATGTAAAGTTTCGCGTAGATCGTGACAGCAGTCAAGTCACTATATATTTAGATTTTAGATTTTAGATTTTAGAGTGAGGAAGAAGGAAGAGGGGATGAACCGCAGAGGGCGCAGAGGGCGCAGAGGGAAGAAAGCAGAAGGTAAAAGGCAAAAGTATAAATTCCCCACTTCCCCTCTAATTCCCTCTGGGGTCTAAAACGTCTCGCAGGCCATCCCCCAAAAGGTTGAAACCAAGAACAGTCAAAGTAATCAGTAAACCTGGAAACACGATCGTCCAAGGAGACGAAAGAGCGTATCCGCCTTTAAAAGCATCAGAAAGCATTGTCCCCAACTCAGGAACCGGCGGCTGTGCGCCCAAACCCAAAAAACCCAAACCGGCAGCTTCTAGTGTCGCCGTACCAGTCGAAAGAGTTGCTTGTACAACTAGAGGCGCGAGACTTCCCGGCAAAATGTGGCGAAAAATAATCCGTAAGTCGCTGGCGCCCAAGGCCTTGACAGCCAAAACAAATTCTTGTTCCCGCAGAGACAGCACCATACTGCGAGTTAAGCGGATGTAAATCGGAATTTGCACGAGGCTGACGGCGATAATTACGCTTTGCAGGCTCGGCCCGGTGACGGTAACAACGCCGATCGCCAGTAAAATCGAAGGAAAAGCTAACAAAATATCCGCCAAAGTGCCGATCGCCATTTCCAGCAACCCCCGAAAATACCCGGCCACCAGCCCCAAAAGCGTTCCCACAATTAAACCCGCACCCACAGAAACCAGGCTGACGAGTAAAGATATTCCCAATCCGTGCCACACCCGCACCAACAAATCTCGCCCCAAACTGTCGGTGCCAAACCAATGTTTAGCGCTAGGAGCCACTAAGCGCGACAAATAATCTCGATCGACCGCCGAATCGTAAGGGGAAAGTAGGGGGGCCAACAGTGCCGCGATCGTCAGCGCTACAGTCAAAATTAAGCCGATTTTCCCCGAAGTCGATCGCCAAAATCGTTGAAAAGCTGCTTGTGGAAATACTAAGTTGTTATTCAATCTTCGATTTTCCATCTTTTGCTGTAACCAAAAAAACTGAGGACTTGGGCAACTATTAGGATAAATTAACGATCGCGATCGCAGAAATACGTTAACAGGACTTGCTCCAGGGAAACCAAAAACTCGGTGCGTGGATTACCGTCAATATCCCATTGCATTTTTCGGCCCAAATGTCCAGTGCCTGAGCTCTTCCTTAAAGACCCTTTAAGATATAGAGAACAAGATAAATTTAAAAGCACAATGACATCAACCTTACTCAAAACCTCAGCTCGATCGCCCCTCAACGCCCCAACAATCCGCCATTTCCCCAACGGCCTCACCGTTATAGCCGAACACTTGCCGGTCGATGCTGTTAACCTCAGCGTGTGGCTCAATTTAGGCTCAGCCGTCGAACCAGACGACATTAACGGCATGGCTCACTTTTTAGAACACATGATTTTTAAGGGAACTCCGAGCATTCCTAGTGGCGAATTTGAGCGCGCGATCGAGCAACGCGGCGCTGTCACCAATGCTGCCACCAGCCAAGATTACACTAACTATTACATCACCACAGCTCCTAAAGATTTTGCCGAACTAGCCCCGCTGCAAGTTGATGTGTTGCTGAATGCCAGCATTCCCGACGACGCCTTCGATCGAGAACGGCTGGTAGTCTTAGAAGAAATTAGACGATCGGAAGACAATCCCCGCCGCCGCACCTATCAGCGATCGATGGAATTAGCATTTGAAGTCCTGCCCTACAAGCGACCGGTACTCGGCCCGACTGCCGTAATCGAACAGTTGACAGCGCAACAAATGCGGGATTTCCACAGCAGCCGATATCACCCAGGGGCGATGACAGCCGTAGCTGTAGGCAATTTGCCAGTCGAGCAACTAATAGAAATTGTCGCAGACAGTTTTGCTGCAAAAAGTACAGCACAAAACAACAAAATAAATGTGCCTGCTGTCAGCAACTTTCATCCAGAACCCCAAATCCTGAACTACGGCGAAGAATCGCCATTTACAGAAACAGTCCGCCGCGAATTTGTAGACTCTGCCCTTCAGCAAGCCCGACTGATCGTGATGTGGCGAGTGCCAGGTTTCATGGAAATGTCCGAAACTTATGCCCTGGACGTTTTGGCGACAATATTGGGTCACGGCCGCACAACTCGCTTGGTTCAGGATTTGCGCGAGGAAAAAGGGCTAGTCTCGTCAATTTCGGTCAGCAACATGACTCAGCGACTTGGCGGTGTATTCTCAATTTCCGCTCAACTACCCACAGAAAACTTGGCAGCAGTGGAAGCAGCCATCGTCCAACACATCCGCACTCTCCAAACCGAACTGGTAACAGATGCCGAAATTTCCCGCATCCGCACTCAAGTAGCAAATCGGTTTATCTTTGGTAACGAAACTCCGAGCGATCGAGCAAGTTTGTACGGTTACTATCAGTCGATGGTAGGAGATATCGCTCCCGCCCTCAACTATTCCGCCTGCATCCAAGCTCAGACTGCCGAGGATCTCCGAGAAGCCGCTGTCAAATATCTGTCTCCCGACGCAATGGGTGTTGTGGTAATTCGCCCCGACGAAGCATAAATCGGACATCGCCTCAACAGGGCAATTCTGCCATCCCTCTGCTTTTGAGGAATCCAACGGCATTCGGAATTCGGTAGAAACAATGTCAACGCGCACCAGGGATTTTTAGTCAATAGTGCGTGAAATTCGATCGGCCCGCGCCTTGAAGGTTTTGTATCAAATAATTAATATGAAGCCTTTAAGGTACGTGCGATCGGTAAAATTACCGTAATTTTATGAGACGATAAACTGGGAATTATTGACGAGCCAGCAATTTAGTCGACGGAAACCGGATTGAGCGGCGATCGTAATTCTCAAATCTAAAATCTAAAATCTAAAATCGATTGAGCGGCAAAATTACCGTAATTTTATGAGACGATAAACAGGGTATTATTGACAATCGAGCAATTTAGTCTAGGGAAACCGGATTTATCTGCGGTCGTAATTCTAAAATCTAAATTCTAAAATCTAAAATCTAAAATCGATTGACAGGGGCACGCAAGCATGAAATTACAAAACTTTCTCAACTCAAACATTAGGTACGATGCCAAAGCAATTGCTGCAGACGACGAACTCAGTAGCCAAATTCAAAGCCGCCTCATTGACCTGGGTTTACTGAAGCCTCCCGTAGACGGGGAATTTGGCCCTCTCTCTACTGCTGCACTCCACCGATTTCAAACTCTGATGAAGTGCGGCGAACCGGGTTTTTTGGGAGCAGTCACAGCCAAAAAGCTAATCGAAACCAAACCAGGGGACATTATCACACCTCCCCTGATCCTGAAAACGCTTAGAGACACGATTTTGAAGTCAAAACCGGTGGCGTCTTCTCAACTTCAGGACTCGGAAAAACAAGTAATACCAGCAGGAAAAGAGTTGGAGATCCTGGCTTTTGCTCCCACTCGCGGTCACATCAGAGTTGCTCTCCGCAACGAGTCTTTCAAAGGTTCAGGGGTTTGGTATGTTTTCGGAGGGCACGCTCAAATTACTCAAGACGGCGTTCTGTTTTTTCCCAAACCGAATCCCCCAACTGTCAGGCTTGGCATTCCTTATCGATCGCAAATGGATAACTTCAACAATCCTACAGGTTCTTGCAATGTAACTTCATTAGCGATGTGTATGGACTTTTTGAAGGTGCCACGGCGCAAACAAACCGGGCAATATGAAGACGAACTTTACGAATATGCGATCGCCAAAGGTTACAGTCGCTGGGACCCCTACGATTTAGCAAAGATTGTTAGAGATTACGGCGCTCAAGATTTCTTTACCGAGAATGCCACTATTGATGACGTTCAAGATTGGCTAGCCAGCGGAAATCCCGCTGTCATCCACGGATACTTCACGTCTTTCGGTCACATTATAGTTGCATCAGGCTACGACAGCGAGGGATTCTTCGTCCACGATCCCTATGGCGAGTGGTTCCGAACTGGCTACGATACAAGTGTCAGCGGTGCTTACTTGCACTATACTTACCGCTTAATCCGCAGCCTCTGTATACCTGACGGAAATTTTTGGGTTCATTTTATCTCGAAGTAATCGTTAAGAGTCATTAGTCATTAGTCATTAGTCATTAGCTAAGAGATAAGTTGCCTCTTGAATTATTCGGCGATTCAAATCGCTTAAGAGTCAACGAAATCCGAGCAGAAGGGGGCTAAAGAGTAAAAGGGGTATTAAAGCCTGATTTGGTATTAGCCATATTTTCTCTCACTAATGACTGCTGACTAATGACTAATGACTCTGAATTTTCATGCTCAAATCCAGCCAAGTCGATCGCGTAATCGGAGCACTGGTAGAAATATAGTCAACTCCGGTTTCGGCTACACTTCTAATTGTTTCTAAAGTAACATTGCCGGAAGCTTCAATTTTTACCCGATCGCTCTTTTCGCGAATTATTGCAACTGCCTGCCGCATTAAATCACAGGACATATTATCTAACATGATAATATCGGCTTTGTGCTGCAAAGCTGTCTCTACTTCAGCCAGAGTTTCGGTTTCGACTTCGATCGTCAGCGGATAGGGGATAGAATTGCGAATTAGGGCGATCGCCTCTGCAATTCCCCCAGCCGCCGCAATGTGATTGTCTTTAATCATCACCGCGTCATCTAATCCCATCCGGTGATTGCAAGCACCGCCGACTTGAGTCGCGTATTTTTCCAACAATCTCAATCCCGGCGTTGTCTTGCGCGTATCCACTAATTGCACGGGCAAATCGGCAATTTTGTCAACATATTTCTGAGTCAAAGTAGCGATGCCGCTCAAACGCATTGCCAAGTTTAATGCCACTCTTTCTCCGGTTAGCAGCGCATCGAAATTGCCGGAAATCTCGGCAATTACTTCTCCTTTTTCGCACAGTTTCCCTTCTGGTACTTGGGGGATGAAACTGAGGCTACTGTCTAAAAGTTTAAATGTGCGATCGGCAATTGGCAATCCGGCAATGACTCCAGCTTCTTTGACTATCCATTTAGCTGTACCCTGGATGCTGTTTGCGGGAAATAAGGCCGATGTTGTGCGATCGCCCCTACCGATATCTTCTAGTAGCCAGTTGTGCAATAGGGAATCTAAAACTATCCAAGGCGGTAATATTGCGGTCATATTTTTGTCGGTTGTTATATCAAGATCATATCTACTAGGAAGAATAGTCGATCGGGTAATTTTAGGCAAGTTGCAAAATAATGATGGTGTGTGCGATCTGGGGCGATTCCCTTCGGGATAGCTTCGCTTCACGGGATTTGGGACGCGGGGGCGATCGCGTTAGATAATGGGTTATTCTGTGGCTGACATTGGGTGTTGGTGCTTTAATGGAGTAGATGGGTGGCGATCGCCCGTAGAAACCATGATACAGCCAGTCATTTTAGAAAAACTAGAAGAACTCCCTGAGTCTCTTCAGAATGCTTTGATCTAGTTAATCTCGAATTTAAAGGAGAGTAAAAAATGATGAGAGAAACTGCTATATTAAAAAATCTCGAAAAATTGCCTGAATCTGTCAAACAGGCAGTCCTTGACTATATAGAATTTCTGGTGAACCGATACGCCCAAGAGGTTCCTCAAACCGAAAAAGCTGCCAAGCGAGGCGGACTTGGAATTTGGAAAGGTAAAATCTGGATGTCTGATGATTTTGATGAACCTCTCGAAGATTTAAAGGATTATATGTAAATATGAATATTCTACTGGACACCCATACTTTTCTCTGGTACTTGGAAGACAGTAAACAATTAAGTTCTAAAGCAGCCGAAATTATTGAAGATCCAAGTAACACTCTCTGCTTGAGTATAGCTAGCTTATGGGAAATTTCCATTAAGCTTGGTTTAGGAAAACTTAGCTTGCAAAACTCATTCTCTGAGTTAGAGGAAGTGTTGAAACAACTAAAAATAGAGGTTTTGCCAATCACATTCTCTGATACAGAGTGCTATCTTAACTTGCCGCTGCATCATCGAGATCCTTTCGATCGCATTCTGGTAGCACAGGCGATTAATCATTCCCTGGTTTTGGTTAGTCGCGATGTGGCTTTTGATGCCTATGACCTTCAGCGGGTATGGTCATAGCTGCGGCGGGTATCATGTTGACAAAGTTGGGTGTCGGTGATTTAATAGAGTGAGTTTGCTTTGTCGCAAGGAAAATTGGCGCCAAAGAAACAAGCTCATCTTATTTATGAGCAAGCACAGGCTTTGGGGTGGGCCACTAGGGCTAAGGGTAAGTTTGCTAGTAAATTTGGAAGTAACGAACTTGATAAATTAGAGTTCGGATTTGATTATTTCGCCTAAAAACTACATTCAAGCTACAAATACTCAGTTATGACTCACCTAAATATTTCTCCTCTCAACCGTCGCTCTTTTCTTAGTTATGTTGCTTTAGGTACTTTGGGTTTATTGACAAAAGACTTGCTTGATCCAGCTAGCGCTATGGCTGATAGCGAGGTATCAGATAAAAATCTTTCTAGGTTGGAGACATATCATATTTTTGTTCCTTATACCACAGCCCGAGTAGGAGGAAAGCAAACTTTTACTTTGCGATCGGGAGAACCTTGCCAGGTGGAAATTCCCTCCAAAGCTCAAGATAGCCAAGAGATTACCATCAAAGGGCGCGGTCAAGACGGTAAAGATATTACTGTAGTTTTGCATACCTTATACGATAGACAACTCGGAATAAAAGAGGAAATTTATCAAGAAATTGACAAAAAGACGCAATTTGTCGAAGAAGCAAGCAAAGCGAAATGCAAATTTGTTTATGAGCAAGTGGAAGATGGTGAGTACATTGATGATCTGATCGCCTTGGATTTTCTGGATTATGTTATATCTTCTTCCAAACTGGGCAGCCAAATTCAAGAGCGTTACCAAATCGCCAGTACCAATTCACGCGTGCTCGGAATTTGGCAAGCCATTGAATCGACATTGGCTCAATCTAAACTGACTGAGGCAGAGAAGAAACTAATCAGAGGAACTTTTGCATACGTCCGCGCCGGCGAACCTGTTCCTGACTTTAAAGCACTCACAGATATTGACTCAATCGTGGCAAGTTCGGCGCTGCCTTTAGAAATAAAACAGAGTTACTCTTTGTCCAGTGCCAATTCAAGAGGCTTAACAGTTGATTTTATTCTGGTCAAACAAATTAAGGACAGCCAATTGAGTTCTGAACAAAAGCAAAATTACCAGTCAATATATCAGCAGGTGCGCGACGGCAAGACAGTAGAAGATGCAGCAACTTTGAACTCGCTAGACTCCTTCATTAACAAAGCCAAAATCCCAGAAAATGCTAAAGCTGTTTACTCAATAGCAAGGAAACAAAATTTAGAGAATCAAATTGCTTCTGGTGAAAAAGCCGATGCTTTTGTCCAAACTGCTCAAGCATTCAAAGAGCAACTGACGGATGCTAAAGACAAAGGAGCAGCAATTGTTCCACAAGCTACGAGAATGTTGAGTACACTTGGAGCAGAAACAGCAACGGGTGTTAGTATTAGCAGTTTATCTGGGGCGGCTGCAACCAATGCGACTTTAGCTGTTTTAGGTGGTGGTTCTGTCGCGGCTGGTGGTTTAGGAATGCTGGGTGGTTTAGCAGTAGCAACAGGAGGAGCCGCGCTAATTGGAGCTGCAGGATTGCTGTCTATTGCGTTAGTCTCGGAAATGGACAGGGAAGACCAAAAAAATCTGGGAATTGCAATTGGTACAGGAACAGTAGCCGGTACTGCAACTATTTTAGCTGCTTGGACTGCTGCGAGTGCTTTGGGAGCTGCAGGTACATTGTCCGGTGCTGCTGCTATCACTGCTACCATCTCGACTATTGGTGGACTCAGTGTAATGACTGGCGGCGCTGCTCTCGTTGCATCAGGTACAGCATTTTTAATTTGGTCATTACTCAAAGGTGGAAAGAATCGCGATTCATCCGTGCTGCACCAATTAGAAACTCGAACCTACACCTATACTGAAAATATCATTGCGGATGATTTGGGAAAATTTTTACAAAAGAATGTAAGTCAAATAAATGGTATTAAAGATGGATTTTCTGCTCCTAATATTCCATTAGATAAACTATCCAAAGCGCTGTCTTCATGGCTATCTCTTGACTCTGGAGAAAAAGTAATTGCTTTGATAGACAACAGTGTTTTTAAGGATGCAAAAGAGGGGGTTGTATTTACAAACGCAAAAATGGCTTGGAAAATAATTCTTTCAGAAGCTGATGCCATTAACTATGAAAATTTAGCAAAATTTGTCAAGACAGAAAGCAAATTAACTTCACTGCTATCTGACGCGAAGCAGAAACAGGAGTTGTCTAAGTTGAAAAAGGTAGTAGATATTTTGTCAGACGAGAAATACTCTACCAATTTATCTAAGTTGCAAGAGTTAGTAACTATAGTGGGGAGTGACAAAAACTTATCGGATCTGGTTTCTAATGAGAAGTATAAAAACAAGTTGCCACAATTAAAATATGCAGTAGCTATTTTATCAGACGAGAAGTACAGTCAGAACTTGTCTAAGTTGAAAGATGTTGTAGATGTCTTATCTAATGAACCTGATTTAGTAAAATTTTTCTCGTCGCAATTAGTGTCACAGCTATCTGACAAAAACTATACCAATGACTTGTCTAGGTTAAAAGAGGTAGTAGATAGGTTTTTAACTGAATCTGACAAGGACAATTTCACTAAATTGCTTCGCCAAATTAGCCAAAAATATAGCACAGTTTAGGCAGCAACTTTTGCCCGCGATTGGGGCTATGAGGAAGGCGGAAGGCGATCGCCCACTATTGACTGCTAAAATTAAGGGCGATCGCTTGTTATGATTGTATTAAAATAAAAACGAGTGGAATGGGCAATTATTATGACTATTCCTGATATTACGATCGCTCTTATTGCAGCAATTTCCAGAATCATTCTTGCCCTAAGTCAGCGACTTCATAGACTTTGTGATGCACAAGCACCAAAATACAATAGCTGAGCCCAAACTCCCAGACGATATTGCTAAAGCTTGGGCAAAATGGTTCAAGGAAGTCGCTCGCTTGGAACTAATGACTAATGAGCCCGATAGCGAATTTAAGCTACAGTAAAAGCTATAGCAGTTAATCTAACTCAAGAGCAGGCGGAGACTTTAGGGTGGGCAACTAACGCTGAGGCGAAGTTTGCACGAAATTTGAGCGCGTGGAATTCGGATAGTTTTGCTAATTTTGAATGCAAAAAAGATGTTCGGCGTTTGCGGGTAACTTTGGAAGTGGCGGGGTGGCCAGCTACTTCGAGGTTCTGCAGGATTTAGGTAGAGCCTTTAGAAAAGCGTAAATTCAAGACATAAACGCTGTAAGGGAAAACCTATCCTAAACATAAGAGTTTTCCGTTTTCAAGCTTAAAGGCTTAAAATGAGCAAATAGGGGCACTTGGTCAAGCAAATCTCCTGTAGGGCTAGATAAGGTTATATGGTGCACCAGAGTTTAGGACAACGGTTATCCAGTCTCAGAGTTGGGCAAAAAATCGGTTTAGGATACGCCCTTGCTCTAGGCATTGCTGTGTCTGGAACAATTGCTGGTTTTGGAGTTGGGGATCATTATCAACAACAGACTCAAGAGCGAGAACAACACGCGCGTAACGAAGTGGAACTTCTGCATCGTCTGCAATCTCGTGTTCTCCAAGCCCGAACCCACCAACAACAACTCATTCCTCTAGCGCAATACCCAGAAAAATTTCAAGATGAATATGCTCACTTGCTGAAGCATAAAGGTGAAATCCAAGAAATTTGGGCTGAACTTAAGGCATTTGTGGCAAATTATCATAGTCGGCAAGATCATGTACACCACGCAAGGATTATAGCCTTCTTGCAAACCTATGACCCTGTACCACAACTCTACTCACAGGAATTAGAACGCCGAGTTGAACGAATTCGCAGTCTGGATCTTGCGTCACCCACTGAGGTTGAGCAAGCCCAAGCCCTGATGTTGGAATTTACCAACAGCGATTTGGCGCTTGAATTCGATGCCATCTCCGATGATTTGGTGGGTTTTATTGACCATGCTTACGAAGAACTTGAGGTAGCAACAAGGTCATATCGACAGGCTAGTGAAGTTGCTGAGAAAGTGGTGGTTGCAAGTATCGGATTGTCTGTTGCGATCGCCATTCTTTTGGCAATTTTGACCAGCCGAGCAATTGCCCAACCCATTCAATCTCTGACCAGCGTTGCCAGACGAACTACTGAAGAATCTAATTTTGAGTTACAAGCGACTGTTGAGCAAGATGATGAAATTGGAACGCTTGCTAATGCTTTTAACCAATTAATTCGCGCTGTTCAACAACTGTTACAACAACAGAAAACAGCCAACGAACAACTGGAAAACTACAGCCAAACCCTTGAATCTCAAGTTGAGGTAAGAACCCAAGAACTCAGCGACACAAATACCCAGTTGCAACAACTCTTAGAGAAACTGCAACGCACTCAGGTTCAAATGGTGCAAAGCGAAAAGATGTCTGCTTTGGGGCAAATGGTGGCAGGGGTGGCCCACGAAATCAACAATCCAGTCAACTTCATTCACGGCAACCTGAATCATGTGCAGGAATACGCCCACAATTTATTAGGTTTGGTGCAACTCTACCAGAATTACTATCCCGACCCAGCACCCGAAATCCAAGCTGAGGCCGAAGATATTGATATGGAGTTTATCCAAGCCGATCTACCTAAAGTCCTCGACTCCATGAAACTCGGCACCGATCGCATTCGCCAGATTGTGTTGTCACTCCGCAACTTTTCACGAATGGATGAAGCTGAGTTCAAAGCCGTTGATATTCATGAGGGCATTGATAGTACGTTGTTGATTTTGCAGCATCGCTTGAAAGATAAACCAGAGCGTCCAGCGATTCAAGTAATTCGTGATTATAGTAATCTACCGCTAATAGAATGCTATCCTGGTCAAATCAATCAGGTGTTTATGAACCTCCTGGCAAATGCCATTGATGCGCTGGAAGAAGCCAACGTCAAACGAACCTATCAGGAACTCAAGGAAAATCCCAACCTGATTACCATTGGGACTGCCCTGATTGATTCAAAGTGGGTAAAAATTGCAATTTCTGATAACGGAATGGGGATGCATGAATCTGTTCAGAAACGCCTCTTCGATCCATTCTTCACTACAAAGTCCGTCGGTAAGGGAACGGGCATGGGGCTGCCGATTAGCTATCAGATTGTCACTGAGAAACATGGCGGTAAGTTAGATTGCTTCTCAATACCTGGTAAGGGAACGGAGTTTGTCCTTCAAATCCCTTTCCAACAGCAAAAGCGTGATGCGGTCTAACACAATGCGCCCCACCGCCGAAAGGTTTTCTGTTAGACTTTTGAGGTTATCTGCGATGAGGTTTTAGTTGTAATATTCACTTTCTCTCTTCGCCTAACTCCCCAAAAAACTAAAGCCCTTTTCCGTTGTTGCGGGAAAAGAGCTTTAATTTATTATTAACCTGGCACTGAGCTATTTTACCGGGCAGTGACCCGCCGAGTATCTTCGCCATAGCAACGTTTAACAACCGAGTTCGGGATGGATCGGAGTGGTTCCATTACATCATAAGCACGATGTTGTTATGATTGTGTTAAAATAAATACGACTGAAAGAGGCAATTATGATGACTATTTGTGATATAGCGATCGCTAAATTGCAGCAACTTCCCGAATCATTTTTGCCCGAAATCAACGACTTCCTCGACTTTGTGATGCACCAGCAGGAAAATAGAATAGCTGAACCCAAACTCCCAGACGATATTGCTAAAGCTTGGGCAAAATGGTTCGAGGAGGTCGATCGCTTAAAACTAATGATTAATCAGCCGGAGAGCGAATATTAGCAACTCCTACTCAACAAGTAGCAGCTCGCGATTAGAGAAACAAACTAATATCAACGTGGAAAAACTCGGCTAATTTTCTGGCTTCATCTATTTCGAGATCCCTTCCGCTAACAAAAACTTTATCAACCTCTGTTTCCGTTCCCAAAACAGGAATCAAATCTGATTTGTCCAAATTTCTCGCATCCATTAAATGTTGCAACATTGAAGCAGCATTTCCTGCAGGAATCGGATAATTTTCAGATTCAAATTTTTCAATCAGCGTTATCAAAAGCTCCAGAAATAGCTCTTCCTCCAGCGATCGCATAGGGCTGTGTTCCAGTTCGCAAGCGAGAGCCATCGCGGCCTCGTTTTCTGCTTCATTTGCGATCGGTTTTGGTTGATAGCGAACAAGTAAATCTGTATAAGATTTTGCATCAAAAGTACGGATAATTTTTCCACTCATCCTTACTTATATTTACACAGGTAGCGATTGATTTCCCTATTTAAGCTACAGTAAAAGCTATATTTTCTAGCACTACATTAGGTACATTTCCACTACCTAAAACCTGTGTAGCATCTAAAACTTCTATCCCTACCAATAACTCATTTTCCCCAATATTTAAAGCAATTTCGTCAGTTAACTGTAAAGTGCGACACTGATGCTTACCTTCTACAAGCCTAATGTAGAGAGCATCAATTTCGGAATCATAACTAATCTTCATAAACTTTTACCTCAAAAATAAAATGTATACACTGTGATCACAACTAACTCAGTATCAGTCTCGGCAACAATCGGTACTACTTTCTTGAGAGAATAGAACTTATCCTGCCAATCATTATTATACTGAAAAGTAGCTTGATATTTGTACCTACCATTTTTAGCAAGTTGTCGATTACCTGTCATAATGGTATCAATAATTTCGGCTTCATTGGTACCTCTTTCAATCGCTTGTTCCTGGGCATGATTACTTAATCTAATAGGTTTCACTCTTTCTTGTCCAATAAATTAAAATTTTAAATTCCTAATTCACATGGATATTTACAGTTTCCATGCTCTTAAAAAACTAAGTCCATAAACTAACTTTAGTCCAAGGCGGATGGTTGTGCAAGAGCTAGTTCATGAGCGATGCTTGCAGGAGATGATACCAAATCCTGATTTAACTACCAGCCGGGAAGTCCCTCGGTATATTTAGAGGGGATTAATCTGCGCGCTACACGAAGTACCCCGTTGGGAATTACGCCCGCGTGATGAAAGGCTCGTCGGGTGTAGGTACCGAAACCGACAATTATTCTTTTATACCCCAAGATGCTCTGGAAATACTCTGATACTATATTAGCAAGTGGGGGTGGAACTACCTCACTATAAAAAGCCTTTGAAAAAA
>NZ_JAUBTL010000067.1:0-38117 GCF_036702475.1 Microcoleus sp. D2_18a_B4 | reverse complement strand
GTCGAGCGGCGTACCGCCCCAAAAGATAAGCTTGTACTGGTAGCAGAAGCACAAGAATTAGGGCTTTATGCCTATGCCAAACACTTCGGTGACTTAAAGTCGGGCATCACCTACAAGCGACTGCTTACCCACTATGAACGCGGCGGACAATTCCCGCCAACACGGCAAGAGCTTAATGATTTGTTGATTGAGTTTTAAATTGCGATCGGTAGGCACGGAAAGTAAAGAAGCTAGAGTCACACTATGCAGATAATGTGACTCTAGCTTTTTGTTTTGCCTTCATTTTTAACAATAGCCGCCAATGATAGGCGGCTAAGCCAGAAAATACACTCAGAAAGACTTACTTGCTTAGATAGTGAACCCAGAACTGGCTATCGTAGGCACAAGTTTTTTGAATCAAGTCGTAGCTGTAGTGTAGATACTCTCCGCTTAAGTCCGTGCGATACCCGGTTTGAAACCACTCACCGTATGGATCGTGTACCAAAAACCCCTTGTCATCGTACCCTACTAACACAATAATGTGGCCAGGCCCGGTAAAGTACCCGTGAACAATACAAGGATTACCGCTCTTTAAGTGTTGTTTGCAGCCGTCAAATGTACCGCGCACAGTGAAATCATCTCTGATACCGTACCTGCGCGCTACTTGCGCTAAATCTTCGGGATAGTGCTTGTTCAACCCTTTGTCGGACATATATTGATAAAGTTCATCCTCAAGCTGAATATTTTTATTTTCCCTAACCATTCCTCCAAACGTACTTACAAGGCCTACTTCGTAATACTCTAAACACATCGCTAAGCTGGTTACATTACAAGTCGAATAAGGCTCAAACTTGTTGTCTAACTGCATCTTGTAAGGAACACTTAAGCGTACACTGTTCCTCGTGGATTTTAATTTGTCATTCATATTTATTTAACCAAGTGAGTGTGCACAGTCAATTTATTGTAACTTTTGTTAATAATTATTGTAACTTTTCGAGAACAAAAAAAATAAATTAACTACACAATAAAAACATGAACAAAACCGAACCTTGAAAATGAAATAATGGGTCAACGAAAATCGAAGTACAAAAATATTAAAGTGTACTTCGATCCGACTACGACTACGGCATATTGGGACGGTGACTTTGTTACCCGTGAGTTTAGGCTTGTCAAGTCTCTAACATCTGCAACAGTTTTAAAGCGCTGTTATCGATTTGACTCGATGCACGAATACTATTGTTACCGCATCGTTCAGGCTAAACTACCGTCCGAATACGCCATTTTGAGGCAAGTAAACTTTTTGGTAATACCTAAGACCGATTTAGGCTCCGAAGTTACTTACCGTGCAGATTTGGTGGTTGTACGCTCTTTTCTCGGAGAGGATACTGTAAGGTATTGGGCAATGCAACGTGAATACCTCCCTTTTGACTTTTTAGTAATAGAGCCAAAAGGTGTCCTCACGGACAGCGCAAGAATTAAGCACTTAGCATTGTGTGACAAAGGCAAAATCACTGCTCAACAGATACTTTTTGTGGCTAGCAACGTTGCTAACCTAAACTTACCAAGCGAGGTAAAGTCATCTTTGTTTCATTTGCCAGTAAGGTTAGAAGAAAAAATTGAGTTAATTTTTGGAGATTTTGAATGATGAAAGTCGAAACTACCCCGTGGTATGAGACAAGAAGCCTTATCTCGCCACGGATTGAGATGCTACAAGAAGAAGGGATGATTTTGTACAAAAAGTCATTCTTAAAAAGTGAGAGTCCTAAAACCGCAAATCTTAAGCCAAGATTTGTCCACTACGATGCTAACTACATCAGTTATTGCTTTCTTAAAGAGTTTTATCAACTTTTGTTTGATGGAGCTAAAAAGCAAGAATTTAGCGCTAGTGACCTAGTTGGATTACTTGCTGAAGTCACCGAAGATTTTCTCGATGACTGTTCAAGTCACACCTTGGAAGAGGAAGACGCTAAGCATCTTTTTCAGGTATTTTGTCAAACCAGCCTATTTGGCTAGACCTTCATTTTTAACAATAGCCGCCTACAGTTGGCGGCTATTCCCAGAAATGCACACCTACTCACCAAAAAAAAAGAAGCACCTATGACTATCAATTTCTACGAAGGCAAGGAAAATAAACCGAACCGACTGTTTATTCAACCCGATCGAGTAACGATGTACGATCGCATAATACTTACCGAGGCCTACTACGCCGTTGATGATAAAGCAGCCCATTTTTACGGTTTGCTACACAGTGAGTCAGTTGGGATAGAAAACTCAAAAGATAGAGCCTGGAAAGTTGACTCCCAAAAAGTCTTAGTGAGTTGTTACAAAAGCAAAAAACCTACTTGGAATAATGAAACAAGGAAATTTGAGGACAAGGAAGTAGAACTAAGTGAAAATTACCTTTACGGGTTTGCTAAAGACGCTCTAAAAAACATCGAAACAGATTGTGTGTCAGCAGTTATCGCACCCTATGTTAATCCTCAATTTTTGGAAGAAATCAAGAAACCTAGTCTAGACGAAACAACAGTAGCTTATTGGGAGGCGAGAGTCAAAAACACAATTGTCGTCACACCTTTGTCGGCCACTACCTTGACAGATGTCGATAAAGGAGTGTTAACGGCTATCGCCTCTAGCACTAGCAGCTTTAGCGGTGGCAAGAGCTATCAGAAAGTAGAGACTGAGGCTGAAAAATTAGAAGCGCGTTTTGAGTTTCTTAGACGGCATCTTGGACGGGACTATTCGTCTATCACCACATTGTACGAATTGGGCGTCTTGTTAGCCCATACCTCTAGTGACGCTGACTCCGTTAGCGACCAACTAGCGCTCGCTAAATCTATCGATTTAATTACAAGGATGTGGCAAAATGAGTAGTAAGGATTTACCCGAAGAAATAAGGCAAGCTTTACTTAATCCAACAGAAGAGGGTGAACCCGTTAGCGATGAGTTAGACATCGGAAAGTACGCAAGACTTAAAAGGCTGAAGCAAGACGATAGCAACAAGACTCCGATTGAAGGTGAAACGATAGGGAAAAAGCTTCAAAACCTTTTTCGGATAACAATATCAATCCCTAATCCCGATATTGCTTACCCATTACTAGCCGCTTATGCGAGTGTACCGAGCGTACTATCTGAAATACTTCCCATACTTGAATTAAGGGGGGAACCAGGTTCGGGAAAGTCGGAGTGTATCAAAATATTCTCTCGCGTAACAGGCAGTATCCTCAACGCTCGTTCAACGGCTGCGAGTATCAAGAATGATATCAACCAAATCAGATGGGTTGACCCGTCAACTTTCTCAGTTGAGAAAAATTGCTTCTATTTACTCGATAACGCCGATAGCGAGTTTTTTGCGGAACGAGACGTACTAACGGCACTTCTCAACGGGTACGACCGTTACACGGACAAGCAGAGTATTAGCAACGGGAAAGGACAGAATATACCTTTTTACGTGTTCTGTCCAAAAGTTTTCACGACTGTTTGGAGAATTTCCAGCCCCGAAGTACGGCGACGACTAATAACTATCAAGTTCAAGCCGAAACAGAGCTTAGACCAATTGATTAACCCTGATAGTTTGGCTATTAACTCTCTAAAAAAAGAGTTAAGCAATTATTGGAACACTCCCTCCAACTGGGAATTGCACCATGAATGCCAGTGCAAAGTAAAAAGCAGCTTTCCAGTTAGCTACCCTAAGCAGTCTTGGAAACTTGTTTCCGACGTTGTTGTTGCCGGTCTCTGTACAGGTGTTTGGAGTGAGCTCGATGAAGCCTTTGGTTTTTTCGAGAACTACTTTGAATTTAGAAAAAAGTCAAAGGAGGGCATTTACGAAGTAATTCTTGCTGAGACTTTAAGCGAGCTGTCGGGTATCCCGATGGCAGAGTGGGAGTTAAGCCCTAATTCAATACTGATTGAAGTAGACCCGAAAGACTTAAAGCAGAGGATGGACACTTACGTGGAGACCGGGCTTATCCCACGAATAAAACCGGAACAGCTACAGCTTGATATTCGGGCGTTGGGTTGGGCCGTGGCAGGCAAAAAAGGAAAGTACACCTATGTATTTGTCAAAAAATGAGAACCAAAAAGTTAGACATGGAATGGGTGCAAGAAGTAGAGAAGTTGGTTAAGTCTGTCGAATTCTCCGAAACATTTTACAAGTCCCGTCGCATGCTAGAAGAGCTTAACTGTTTAATCCCCACTACTCACATGAGGTTTCTTAAGCTAAATCTCAGTTTAGCGGTTGACCTACTTGAGACGTGTCGAAAACAAGCATTCAGGGTAGCTCAATTTCGGCGACGGGACTGGTTAGACTAAGCTTTCGTTTTGAACAATAGCCGCCTATCATTGGCGGCTATTCCCAGAAATACACTCAAAGAGACTAGGAAGCCCGATGAACTACAACGATAAAGGATACTCTCAAGTAGATAAATGTTACGACACCTTGTCTGATGTTTCGGCTGACACAAGGGAGGCAATTGAAAGTATTAAGCTAGCACAACAAAAAGTACGCGAGGCTTTGATTGCAATCACTACCTTAAAAAGGCAAGGCGACACCCCTATTTCCTTTGTGAGTAATGTCACGATCATAGACGTTCATCGCAACCTACTGTTCCTTGACCTGTTACTTAGTCAAACTTTTGGGGTGTGTCGAACCGACACTTTCGGGGAGCTACTAGAGTTAACAAATTTCGAGTCAAGCGAGCATGAATGGTAAAAAATGAAATTCACGCCCGGTTGCCACCGGAATTAATGGAGCAACTAAATGGCTTTGTGTTAAGCCGCAATCTCCCGACACTCTCTCACGGTGTCAGATGGTTGATTGATATTGCCTTAAAAGATGTGCGTGATGAACTTGAATTAGAAAAGCGGAATATCTCTGTTATTCAATTAATTGAGCAAGAGTATCGAGTGCTTTTTTCCCGGTGTCGAGATGAATACGACACAGAGGACGGTCAACTGTACTGGTTTTGGTTTGACAGTGAAGTCGAAAGTTCATGGGTTTTTTGTGCTGACTCTCCTAACAATTGGTGCCCAAAAAAGCGATTCAAAACACAAGATGACGCTATTAGGGATTGCTTGAGAGAAAAGTCGTCAAAACAATTAGATGAGGCAACAGTAGATACCGCGAAAGTCTCACTAAGTTTTTCCTCAACAGAAACAGAGATTGAAAACATTATCGATTGGTAAGGGAGTTTAAGCTCATGACAAATCAAGAATTAAAGCGACATCAAGTCAAAATCTAGCAATTAAGTAAATATTGCCGTCCGAAATTGACGTTAAACTAACTTTTGTTTTGCTCAAACTACTCAAACAAAACCAATGGAAAAATTACCTACCTTTCATAGTGAGAAGCATGAATTTACTTATTTTGCGATTTGTACGATGAAAAATACAATGGCTATTCAAGCTATTGAACGGCACTTAAACACTGTTGCAGAGATGTTTAACGAGCTAATCGATAGGGGTTTAACAAGTGTTGACTTAGAGACTTTTAAGACTCAGTTTCTGAGTGAACTAGAAACTGCGCTTGCCGAAGTCATAGATACTACCGAGGTACATGACACTGATGACACTGATGAAAAAGTTAGGCTCGATACTGCCGAAATTCAATTGCAAATACTAAGTGAGAAAGTGGCCAAACTCCAATCGGTTGTTGGTAGCAAAAAGTTCGACAAATCGAATAATGTTTTCGACTTGCTGATTTAAGTCCATTTCCACAAGTAGCCGCCTACAGTTGGCGGCTATTCTCAGAAATACACTAGAAAACAATGAAAATTAATCCCAAAAGTTTGACTAATCTAAAACCCGGTGCAAACAAGAAGGGTACTGGCGCGGTACGTGTGACGTTAACCCTTAAGCCGGAAACAGTTAAGCTACTTCGTGTGACGGGTAATATGAGTAAGGCTGTAGACAAGTTTATCGAACTAATTAAACAGGGATGCGTGCAACACGACGGAATGCTCAACCCGATACCGTCCCGATCGGAAACCGAAAACTTACAATCACAAGATGCACACAGCGTGACTGATGCAATCGCACTCCCGCGCCAGGAACCTAAGCCAACCTATTGGACAGAGGTACTCACTCGACACGAGATGATAGAGCGTGGTTTTAGTGCTTACAAGCTCGACAAAATGCCTTTTGGTACGGCACTACGAGACGGGTACGGCAGATCGTGGTGGAAGGAAACAATTGATAAAGGGAACGAGAATTTACGCCCCCTAGGAAGCCGTGCAAACACGGTTTGGTGTCGGTAGGCAAAAAGTGCTAAGTTGAAAATGATTTTTTATTGATTGTCTCCCGTTCACCTCCACTAGAGGTAGCGGGCTTTTTTGTCTTCATTTCTAAAAGTTGCCGCCTACAGTAGGCGGCTACTTGTAGGAATGCACACTAAAGCACAGGCTCACCCGTGCACCCTAACCCGATCGCAATTTTTGCCCTAAATCCCAAAAAGTAAAATTTAAAATGGCAATTACCATCGAAAAACCCGATTTTGTGCTGAGACATCAGACACAATCGCAAATATCGCTATCCTACCGCTGTCTAGAATTTATCTAGAGAATATTCACTCTCAATTAAGCTAGCTCAACGTCTGAAACAACGCAAACACGTTAAGTCGCTAGAAAGTGTCTAGAAACTAGAACGAGAGAGGCTGAAACTATTGGTTTTAGGTAAATTGTTTAAACTCAAAGAAGTCTACGATCTTTTGCCGCTAAGCTGGTTCCAAGTCAAGCAGCGCCTGGAAAACCTCGACAAAGACATCATCAGCATCAGCGAATACGCCACCATCTGCGCCAAAGAAAACATCTTTGAAGAAACCGACCAAACCCAACTAATCGACCTGCTGCACAACCTGGGCATTGTCCTCAACTTCCGCGAACACCCCATCCTGCAATCCACCAACATCCTCAATCCCCACTGGGTGACAGAAGGCATCTATGCCCTCCTCAGCGACGACGCACTCAAAGTCAAAACCAAAGGCATTCTCACCTACGCCGACCTCAGCCGCATCCTCGACTCAAATAAATATCCCAGCCACCGCTACCACTGCCTCACCGGGTTGATGGGCGAATTTGAACTCTGCTTCCCCGTCAGCCATTGTCCCGCGCCGACTTTCCTCATCCCCGGCATCTTGCCCAAAGAACAACCGCAAAACACCGAACTCCAAGGCGAAACGCTGGAATTTCAATATCACTACCGCATCCTCCCCGACAGCATCCTCTCGCGCTTCATCGTCCTCATGCACGAGAAAATCCACAACTGCACCCACTGGCGGACGGGGGTTATGCTGGAGTACAGGGAAGGCGCTGAGGTGTACAACATCGCCCGGATTAAATCTGACCCGGAAGATAAGAAAATCTTTATTGCCGTTAGCGGGCGGGAATCGACGCGGCGTTCTTTCCTCAGCATGATTCGCGATACGTTTACCAAAATCCACAATTCTTTTGCCAATCTGGAAATCAGTCAATGGGTGCCGGTTCCCGGTTATCCCGATGCCGATCCGCTGGATTATGATGAATTGCTAGGGCTGGAGGATATGGGCGAGAATACAGTGCGTGTCGGCAAACTTAAACTCAAACTCGATTTGCGGCAGTTGTTGGATGGGTATGAGTCGATCGAACTTCGGCGCAGAAACCAAATGGGGGGCGAAGAAATGGAAAAATCTTATGGAAGAGAATATCAAGACATTGTAGATATCGCTAAACTAGCCGTTAGTAGACCCATCACTAATAAAGCAAAAGCAAAAGTGACTCAAAATACTCCCCAAAACAACAACTTCCCAGGCGCACAAATCGGCAGCGTCGCTATCGCTAACGAAGTAAAAGACAGCGCCCAACAAACAGCCTCTGGCGGCATTCAAATCAATAACGCCAATACCGCTGAACTTCTGCAACTAATTTCATCGATGCGTCAAACCGCAGATCAGTTTCCCGAAGACATCCGCGATGAGATAATTATCGATATTGAAGATGTCGAAACCGAAATCAAGAAACCGGAGAACCAATGGGATAAAACCAGATTAAAGAAAAGCTTAAAAGGGATTGTAGCGACGACTGCTGCGATCGGAGTTGGTATCTCAGGTGCTGTTGACTTTGCTCACAAGGCGATCGATTTAGGCGAGAAAGTGGGTATCCAAATCCAGCTACCGTCAGGACGCTAAATCATTTAAAATTAAAATGAGTGGGGCGATTATCACCCCACTCATTCCAAAAACCTCGGTGTTATCATGCGTAAAATTGTACTATTCATTGCATCTAGTCTGGACGGTTATATCGCCCGATCGAATGGCGATATTGACTGGCTGTTTACAGACCAAAATTACGGTTATAGTAACTTCTTAGATAGCATCGATACGGTTCTCATAGGTCGAAAAACTTATGAACAAGTTCTAACTTTTGGCGAGTATCCGTACCAGGAAAAAAAGAGTTATGTTTTTACGAAAAATCTAGATTTTCAAGCTACTTCGGATGTCGAAGTGGTAACAGATTTAGAGAGTTTTGTCAATGATTTGCGCTTGCTTGAGGGCAAGAATATTTGGTTGGTGGGAGGTTCTCTGCTGATTCGCGATTTCCTGAATCAAAATTTTGTTAACGAAGTGATTCTCTCGGTGCACCCGATTATTTTAGGCGATGGAATTCCTTTATTTACTAATCCCATAAATACTACAGCTTTGCAGTTAACTGGATGTCAGACATACAGTTCTGGTATGGTTCAGCTATCTTACGATGTCGTCACTTGAGGGCGCGCCCAATTGCTAAGTCGCTGGCACAATACTGTCAGTTGATTATCAAAATAAGTTGGCAATGGAAAAATTAATCAAATATCGGCAAATTGTGCAGCAAATGTTACTGGAGTACGGCAAGCGCAAACCTGCTCACGGAGACATTGAAGTCGAGACAATTCTTGATACAGAACGAGATCATTACCAAATCTTTTATGTGGGCTGGGACAAGCAGACTAGGGTGCATCACTGTAGCATTCACATTGATATCAAGGGCGGGAAAATTTGGCTTCAATGGAATTCCACTGAAGATGATATTGCTGAAGATTTAGTAATAGCCGGAGTTCCCAAAGAGGATATTGTTTGGGGATTTCAGCCGCCGTTTATGCGGAAGTATACGGGTTATGCAGTAGAATAGATAAGAGATATAAAAGCTGTATTGTACATAAATGGCTGCTAGAGATTTATTTTACGATGCTGTAAAAAAAGGTAATTGTGGAATGGAAAGAGTAGAGCATTACCGCCAGTGTATCCGAAAATTGCTAACTCAACAAGCAACGCTAGAAAAGCCTAATCCAGACGTTGAATGCCAGCTTGTTTTTGATTGGGAACATGACCACTATCAGTTACTCGATGTTGGCTGGGAGGGACTAAAGCGGATATACAACTGTTTCATTCATTTGGATATCAAGGATGGCAAAATTTGGATTCAGCGCAATATGACAGAAGTGGATATTGCACGGGAATTTGTGGAGATGGGAGTGTCTGAGGAGGATATTGTGTTGGGGTTGCATCCACCTTACAAGCGTCCGCATACTGGGTTCGGAGTAGCGTAAAGGAAAAGGCGATCGCAGATGATGAAATGTGTTTGCTACTTTTTGTTATTAATATTTTTTTTCTGGATCGCGCTTCCTGCTGACGCCTCTGTATGCCGCAATTACCAAGGACGCGAGATTTGCATTGTCGATATCAAACGCAGTGCTAAAAACTATTGGGAATACAGGGTAATTCTGAATGTTGATGGAGTTAAACAGCCTCTGGAAATCTACAATTGCCGCGATCGCACTACAGTTAAAAAAGATGGAACTGTTTTGGCGTTCGGACAAAACAACCCTGGCGAAATCGTCTGCCGTTTTTTTAAGAAATAGCATATTTGTGACGGGCTAGAAGCCCATCCCACTCATTGTTTGATTGATTTAACTGGTTCCAAGGCAGAGCCTTGGAACCCATATAAGCGAGGCTCTGCCTCGGCTGGGAAGATGGAGGCAGAGCCTCCGGATCTGCGTTACCAGGCAGGAGCCTGGTAACGAGTAGATAGTGAAGCCATCACGGAGTCTGCGATTGCTTGGCGTATAGGTCGCAATGACAGTTACAGCGGTGTGCGGTGTACATCATACGGTTAGAACTTGTGGTCTACTGCTGAAACGCAGCGTTCGCAAATTAGCGGATGTTCGATCGACTCGCTGACGTGAGTCGAGTAATTCCAGCAACGATCGCACTTTTCCCCGTCTGCTTTCACTACACCAATCGCCAATTCGGGAGACTGATAACTGTACGGCAATTCCTGCAGGATTGCATTCGATTCTACCAGTTCCACTTCCGAAGTAATGAACAAATACCGCAGTTCGTCTACACCGTTCCCGGTCATTGTAGAATCGTGCCCTACAGCTATTTCAGCAGGAATTTCTGGCTTGGGTTCGATCGCAACTAATTCTGCTTGCGGGATTTCGGGTGTTTCTACAAACACTTTTTCGGCTGGGGCTGTTTGTGCGATCGCCTGTGTTTCGACAAGCACAAGCGCTGCTTCTACTGGCGGTGCGAGGACGATCGCCTTTGTTTCTGCAAGCACGATCGCGGTTGTCTGGCCCAGCACATCTGCTGTCAGCAAATCAATTTGTAGTGCAATTTCTTGACGGTTGGCCGCAAACAGCAAGTGACGGAAAGCAAACCAGATTGTAAATAAGATGCCGATGACTTCAAAGAGGCCTCCCAACATCGGAATCTGATTCATCGTATCCAAAATCGCCAGCGTTACTCTGCCCGTTACTAACACAGAGGCTAACAGCCCAAGTGTTACCCAAACTTGTTGGTATTCTGTAAAAAAGTTGCCCGCATATTCAGGCAAATTAGCCACAAACTCGGCGGCTCGATCTAAGATTTGCCCAGAATCTGAAGCCGACAGTTCAGGGACAGAATACTCTACTATCTGAGAAGATCGATCGCCCTTTTCTGCGATCGTTTCCGCCTCAACATAAATTTTGTTTTCTGTCAAGACTTTGGCAACTTTGGCCGCTTGTTCTTCCTGTTTATCTTGTGCTGCTTTTGCTTTCTCCTGTGCCGCTAACTCTATCACTGAATTTTGCGATCGCACATAATCCACCAAATCTTCGCTGCTGGGATTCAAAGCTTGCAATTGCTGTCTTTTTTCCACATCGGGAACATACACCAAAACCTTAGCTTCCAAAGAAGAGCCGATCGCCTTTTCAATCCGGGCTTTTTCCAAAACCTTGTTAACTTCGCCGCGCACTTGTCGCAAATACTGCCAGCGAGTAGCCAATTCTGGATTGTGCCACGAAGCATCAATTTGCACCCAGCCGGCTTCAAACACGGACTTGTAAGGAGTCGGATAGGGAAGGTACTGCCAAATATCCTCAGCCATGTGACACAAAACAGGTGCGATCGCCCTTGCTAAATTCTCCACAGCAATTGCAATCACCGTCTGACAACTGCGGCGGCGACGGGTATCTGTCGCGCTGATGTAAAGTCTATCTTTGGCAATATCCAAGTAAAAATTAGACAAATCCACCGTGCAGAAATTCTGCACAGTTTGGAAGAATCGGGAAAATTGGAAGCTTTCAAAAGCATCTTGGACTTCCGCAAATACTTCGCCCATTCTGTGCAGCATATAGCGGTCCAGTTCCGGCAATTCCTCGTAAGCAACGGCATCTTTTGCCGGATCGAAGTCGTGCAAATTGCCCAGCAAAAACTTAGCTGTATTGCGAATTTTGCGGTAAACATCTGACTGCTGTTTGAGAATGTTTTTGCCCAACGGCACGTCTGCCGAGTAGTCTACCGAAGACACCCACAACCGCAAAACATCGGCTCCATATTCCTTAATTACTGACGCCGGATCGACGACATTGCCTTCAGATTTGCTCATCTTCCGGCCTTTTTCATCTAGCACAAAACCGTGAGTCAAAACTGTTTTGTAAGGAGCAACGCCGTTAGTTGCTACACTGGTAAGCAAGCTCGATTGAAACCAGCCGCGATGCTGGTCTGAACCTTCCAAATAGATATCAGCAGGATAGTTTAATTCGGATCGACCTTGGGCAACTGCGGCCCAGGAAGAACCAGAGTCAAACCACACATCCATCGTGTCTGTACCTTTGCGGTAAGTGCGGCCGTTATTGCGGTAAGATTCCGGCAGCAATTCGGCGATCGACAATTCCCACCAAGCATCGGAACCTTTCTCGGCAAAAAGGGCTTGCACATGGGCGATCGTTTCTTCATTTAACAACGGTTCGTTGTTTTCTTCGTCGTAGAATACGGGAATGGGAACGCCCCAAGTCCGCTGGCGAGAAATACACCAATCCGATCGATCGCCCACCATTGCAGTAATCCGATTTTCCCCTTGGGCGGGAATCCAATTCACACCGGCGATCGCTTTTAAGGCTTCATCGCGGAACCCTTCAACGGATGCAAACCACTGTTCCGTCGCCCGAAAAATGGTCGGCTTTTTCGTGCGCCAATCGTAAGGATAAGAGTGAGCGTAACTTTCCTCTTTAATCAAACAATTTGCTTCGGCAAGGGCATCAATCACTGCGGCATTGCCGTTTCCGAGGACATTTAAACCTGCGAACTGTCCCGCTTCTGCGGTGAAATTTCCGTTCTCATCTACGGGCGTTAAAACTGGTAAACCGCAGCGTTTTCCTACTATAAAGTCTTCTTGTCCGTGGCCGGGTGCAGTGTGCACCAATCCCGTCCCCGAATCAGCAGTAATGTAGTCACCGCCGGCAACAATTGGACTTTCGCGATCGAACAGCGGGTGTTTGTAGATGCAACCTTCTAATTCTTTGCCTTTGAAGGTAGCAAGTATTTTTAATTCAGTGTTAAAAGTTGCCGACAGCCGATCGACCGCATCGACAGCTACTAACATAAATTGTTGTGCGATGTGGGAATTTGCCGGCGGTTCCACCACCGCATAAGTCAGTTCGGGATTAACTGCGATCGCCAAGTTTGCCGGAATTGTCCAGGGAGTAGTCGTCCAAATCGCCGCCCAGAGACTCGGCATATAGCGCTGTAGGGGCGGTGCCCCCGTGCCCGCCTTCTTCGACTGCAAAGATTTTGACAATTTTTTGACATGAAACCCGACGTAGATGCTGCGCGACGTGTGGCCTTCGGGATATTCCAATTCGGCTTCGGCGAGGGCTGTTTTCGAGCTCGGACTCCAGTGAACAGGTTTGAAGCCTCGGTAGATGTAGCCTTTGAGCACCATTTGACCGAAAACGCCGATTTGAGCGGCTTCGTATTCGGGTTTTAGGGTTAAATACGGGTGTTCCCAGTCGCCCCAAACGCCGTAGCGCTGGAAGGATTCGCGCTGCTGTTCCATTGTTTGCTGCGCGAAGGTGGCGGCTTTGCGGCGGAGTTCGATCGGCGTAAGATTTAGCCGCTCCTCCGATTTCATGTTCTGCAATACTTTAAGTTCGATCGGCAATCCGTGACAATCCCAACCGGGAACGTACCGGACTTTTTTGCCGCGCAGCATTTGGTAGCGGTTGATAAAGTCTTTGAGGATTTTGTTGAGGGCGTGGCCGATGTGAAGTTGTCCGTTGGCGTAGGGTGGCCCGTCGTGGAGGATGAACAAGTCGCCTGGGTTATTTTCCGAAAGCCGATCGTAGATTTCTTGATCTGCCCAAAATTGTTGCAATTCTGGTTCCCGTTTGACGGCGTTGGCGCGCATATCAAACTTGGTTTTGGGCAGGTTTACCGTGTCTTTGTAAGATTTAGCTTCCATTTTTGACAAACTTTTTATGTAGTTAGTTGTTAGTAGTTAGCGGTTATTTGAAAGATGATATCAAGTTCGGTTAAATAATCATAAAAAAACTCGGTAAGTGGGAAACGAGCGCGGCTTTAGCCCGCTCGTGGAAAACGGCGCGGCGATTTCAATCGCCTTGAATCCCCTTTCGGGGTTGGAGAGGGAATTTAATCAACCTCTCCAGTGAGGTATGGTTGCCTCAATCTCCCTTTCGGGGTAAGGTTCGCTTCGCCAATGTTATAAAGGCTTGTCACGCTTACAGCACTGTCTCAGTGACTTTAAGACTGTTTAACTGTAAACAACAGAGCGGAAAACTAGCAACGTATTCTCCGGTGTTATGACCTAAATAACGTAGTCAGTGAAGACTTAGGCTGGTCAGTACAGCTTGCGAGAGATATCTCTTACAAGCTCAGTGGCTTTAGCCCTGAGTTACTGACAATTAAGTTTGTAGTGACAACTTTAGTCATCTCTCGTCATTGAAGAGCTGACAACTAGATATTCTAGTATAAGCGATCGACCGCACATTAGATCGAACCAAATCCATAGAGATATCTCTCTTCTCTTCCTCTGCGCCCTCTGCGGTTAAATCATTCCTAAACCGAGGTAGCGCTACTCAGTCAGCCAACTGAACATTTCACCCACGGTGAGATTGAAGGATTCGGCAAAGGTTGGAACGGGGATGCGATCGCCCGGTTCTTCAAAAACTGCTATGGTGCGATCGGCAAAATAGACAAATACCAGTTCTTCTTCCGGGTCAATCAACCAGCCCATCTGGGTTCCGTGGCCGAGACTGTGGAGAATGTTGCGGACGACTTTAGTTTGACTTTGGTCAGGGGAAAGAATTTCGATTGTCCAGTCGGGGGCGATGGCGAAAGTGTTGGCTACTTCGCCGTTTTCGTCGCGGGGAATGCGTTCCCAGGTAAAGACTGCTAGATCGGGTACAGTCGATCGACCGCCAAAGGTACAGCGCAATTCTGGATAGGCGCGGGCGATGCGTTGCGGTTTGAGTACCCGGTGAATGTCAGCAGCCAAATCGCTTTGAATTGTGCTGTGTTTTCCTTGGGGCATAGGTTTCTGGATAATCTGACCATCGATGAATTCGCTGGCGGGTTTGGTTTCCGACAGTTGGAGAAATTCATCGAGAGTCAAAGGTTTAGAAGCGGTTTGAACCATTATTTTTATTTGATTTAAGTTTAATTTGTATTAGTTAAGCGATCGGGCGTTTAATTTATACTCACATTTTGCACCCTTGTTAAGAACAGGCAAGATGCCTATTCCACAAAAAAGCATAAATTTGCTTGTGGGATTCTCCGTGAAAGAAAACACACCCCAGTCCTTCTAAGAAACTCAAGTGAGATCGCGGTCTAACTCGTTTGACGGCGAGTCCGACAGGGATTGAAATCCCTGTCTCATAGCGCAAGTCCTCTGCAAGAGGACTGAGGAGGTTGATTAACGTGAAATGCGAAACTCAACATCAAGTTAAATTGAGACTTGCAGTCGCTTTTATGCAAAACTCAACATCGAATTGAATTTAAACTTGCAGTCCGACAGGGATTGAAATCCCTGTCTCATAGCGAAAGTCCTCTGCAAGAGGACTGAGGAGGTTGATTAACGTGCAATGCGAAACTCAACATCAAGTTAAATTGAGACTTGCAGTCGGTTTTATGCGAAACTCAACATCGAATTGAATTTAAACTTGCAGTCGGTTTTAACCGACTTTCGCTATGAGACAGGGAATTCATTCCCTGTCGGACTGTGGGAATGTCGGACTGTGGGAATGTCGGACTGTGGGAATGTCGGACTGTGGGAATGTCGGACTGTGGGAATGTCGGATTGTCGGAATGTCGGAATGTCGGACTGTCGGAATGTCCGACTGTCGGACTGTCGGACTGGGACAAGCAATAAACGCTTAAAGAAACAGTCCCAACCCGCGGCTAACGGCATTTCCCATACGATCGCACAATGACGCGGCCGGCACTCCATGTCCTTCCTGTTCCCATTTTTCCACGAGTTGGCGGCCCAGGGGCGTGAGGCGAAAACTGTCGGTAATCCCTTGTCCGTCTACTTCCCGCCGCAACACGCCGACTTGGATCAGCCACAGTAGGGAGTTTTCGGCTACGAGTTCGGATACGGGCGATCGAGTGTAGCCGCTTTCGACACCGGAATTTGAGGCGATCGCAGTTAGGAAAACACTGTTATCGCGGATTGTCTGAAAGAAGTGTAATTGAAAATGGCTGCACCGGACCGCGCGATCGGCTCTTTTTACGGTGCGATCGGGATAACTAATAGATTTAAACGCTTCAGATGGAATAAAAGTCATTCAAAAAGCCTCTGAACAGGTACTATATTTTTAATTGTTACAGATATCCGAGCGGGCTGATTCACCCTATCGATCCTAATTTTACACTTATTATGACCGATACACTAAATAATATCAACAGGTTTGTTGAATACGTCCGTACTTTGAATGGAGACGAAAAAGGCGAGGCACAGGTATTCTGCGATCGCCTGTTTCAAGCCTTCGGTCATCTAGGCTACAAGGAAGCGGGAGCCGAACTAGAATTTCGAGTAAAGGCGAAAGGCAAAACTACGAAATTTGCCGATTTGCTGTGGCGGCCCAGGTTGTTGCTGGAGATGAAAAAACGGGGCGAAAAACTGGAAAAACACTATCAACAAGCCTTTGAATATTGGCTGGAGCTAGTGCCGCAACGTCCCAAATATGTGGTTCTTTGCAACTTTGATGAATTTTGGATTTATGACTTCGATTTGCAACTGCGGGAACCGGTAGACCGCGTAAATCTGGAAGAGTTACCCGCTCGCTTCACAGCCTTAAACTTTCTTTTCCCCGAAAATCGCCAGCCTTTATTCAATAACAACCAAATTGATGTAACGCGAACTGCCGCTGACAAAGTTGCTCTAGTTTTCAATCGGTTAGTAGAGCGCGGCGAAAAAGTAGAAACGGCTCAAAGGTTTATCCTTCAGTGTGTAGTAGCATTGTTTGCTGAAGATATCGATTTGTTGCCACGCGGTTTATTCACCGAGTTTTTAGGTGATTGCCAGATGAACCGAGTTAGTTCCTACGATTTAATTGGGGGATTGTTTCGGCAAATGGGGAGCGATCGCCCCGCACCTAAAGACAGTCGCTATCGGGATGTATCCTATTTTAATGGCGGTATCTTCTCAGTTGTTGAACCGATCGCCCTGACTCGCAGCGAAATCGATCTGCTATTACAGGCAGCAAAGGAACGGTGGTCAAAGGTAGAACCTGCGATTTTTGGCGCGTTGTTTGAGTCCAGTATGGGCAAAGAGGAACGTCATGCGTTGGGAGCGCACTATACCAGCGAGGCAGATATTCAAAAAGTGGTTTTGCCTACGATTATCCGCCCGTGGCGAGAACGGATTGAAGCTGCGAAGACGCTGAAAGATTTGTTGGCACTGCGGCAAGAATTACTTGATTTCAAAGTTCTCGACCCAGCTTGCGGCAGCGGTAATTTTCTCTATGTTGCTTATCGGGAACTGAAGCGGTTAGAGGCACAATTGCTAACCAAAATTCATGAAAATTTCTCTCGTGCTGCTAATGCGATAGGTACGATGTCGCTGGTGAAGACAAGCCAGTTTTACGGCATTGACATCAAACCCTTTGCCGTGGAATTGGCAAAAGTGACGCTGATGCTTGCCAAAAAGTTAGCCTTAGATGAAGAAAACCAGTTGCTCAATGTCGTACAAATGAACCTGCCACTGGAACTTGATCGGGCATTACCTTTGGATAATCTAGATCGCAATATCCGCTTTGATGATGCTCTATTTTGCGACTGGACAAAGGCAGACGCAATTATTGGCAATCCGCCGTACCAGTCGAAAAATAAAATGCAGCAGGAATATGGAGCCGTTTATGTGCGTCGAGTCCGGGCAAAATATCCCGGAGTACCTGGACGGGCAGATTTCTGTGTCTATTGGTTTCGCCGCGCCCATGACGAACTGAAACCCAATGGACGCGCCGGACTTGTAGGCACAAATACCATCCGACAAAACTATTCCCGTGAAGGCGGTTTAGATTACATTGTGGGCAATGGTGGCACGATTACCGAAGCGGTTTCTACTCAAGTTTGGTCTGGCGATGCCGTTGTTCATGTTTCTATTGCCAATTGGATTAAAGGCGAACAACCGGGCAAAAAGAAACTATTTACTCAAGTTGGAGATGATAAAAATAGTCCTTGGGAAATTGCCGAACTGGATACAATCAATTCCGCTTTGTCTACAAAACTTGATGTAACTCAAGCTAAAAAGTTATTAATTAATGCTAATTCAGAAGCTTGCTATCAAGGACAAACACATGGACATGAAGGCTTTTTGTTAACTCAAGAGCAAGCTAGAGCAATGTCAAGAGATCCCTTGACTCAATCTGTAATACACCCTTACTTAATTGGGGGCCAGCCACAACAAAAAACCGATCTTCTCGGTCATCCTCAGAGTCTTCCGTCTCGATATGTAATAAATCTGAATCATTGTCAAGATATTTTCTCTGTGATGAAGCACGGTAAGGCTTTTGAACATATTCAACGATACGTTTTCCCAGCAATACAAGCCAACGCTGAAAAAGAGAAGCAAGAAACTGATAAAGACACGGGGCCGCGTCAATCCCATTTCTGTCATTGGTGGAAATTCTGGAGAGATCGTTCTGAAATGATGGATAAAATTTCTCAAATGCCTCGATACATGGCTTGTGCGAGAGTAACTAAACGTCCAATCTTTGAGTTTATTAGTAGTAAGATTCATCCTAATGATGCTCTGCAAGTATTTACTTTAAGTGATGATTACTCTTTTGGAATTCTTCAATCTAATATTCACTGGGCATGGTTTACGGCTCGTTGTTCAACTCTGACAGCACGATTTCGCTACACTTCTGATACTGTTTTTGATTCCTTCCCTTTTCCCCAGTCGCCCACATTAGCACAGGCTAAAAAAGTGGCAGCAGCAGCGGTGAATTTGCGACAGTTGCGGCGCAAAGTGATGACAGAAAATCAGTGGAGTTTGCGAGAACTCTATCGCACTTTGGATGTACCCGGAGACAATCCTCTCCGCAAAGCTCAAGCAGAACTCGATGCCGCTGTGCGAGAAGCTTACGGGATGAAAGCTAAAGACGATCCGTTGCAGTTTCTATTAGAATTAAATTTTGAGGTAGCCGATCGAGAAACTAAGAGCTTACCCGTTGTCGCTCCGGGTTTGCCGCCTGTTGTAAAAAATGCCAGTGAATTCATGACAGACGATTGCGTGAGAATGCCGCAGTAAGAAAGAGTGCTTTTAAAGATGGAAGGTTTTTAGCCATAAACTTTTCTTAGTTCATAAGTGTCTGAGGCTTCCGCATCTTCTAAAGTTAGAAACTCGTGTAACTCATTAATAGAAAGAGGGCTGAGATAAACATCAGACTCTGATTCATATACTTCGGAAAATGACTCAATAGCTTGTTTAAGTTGATCAATAGATTTTTATCGAGTATTGCCTTGTCCCACCAATCCATTTTCTAAACACAGAGAGACCCAACGCTCAGCACTTTTTATGAGAATAACAGTGTAGAAATCAATCATATTCTGTTGGGTAAATTAAACAGGGCTCTTATACATATCGCCGGCTGTATACTATAAAGTAAGGACAAGCGTCATGTCCGATTGCGGTAACACCCGGACATGACGACTACTCCAAATGTTGAAATAGCCAACAAGGGAGCATATTAATTATGTCACAACCTCGGTATGATGACGAAAAAAACGAGACGCGCCATGCAGCCACAAGCGAAGAGGCTTGCATTAATATGGAAGAAAAATACGGTTGGCCGCTGAAAAATATAGAAGAGACTGGCAATTCTATTTTGAGCGTAGATTGCATTTTTGAGGGAAATTGCGAGTTTCCGCCCTCGCCAATGGACTTGAGTCAAGGTGATTACCTGAAGGAGAGAAAACAAGATGCGTAAATACATTATTTTCCGCGCCGACAAAGGTGAACTGGAAAAATACCGATCGCTCACCGAAACAAAAGTAGGAGAAAGCTTTTACCGAGTAGCTAATGCTGGATCGGTTAAGTCATTGATTTGGACAATAGCCGAGCATTATGACTCTAGCGGCAAGCCATCCCCAGCACCGGGCTATCGTTTAACTGAAAGCGTTATTGTCGAAAGTGCGATCGCCCCAATGTTTCCCACTGCATCAACTCATTTCAGAGACAGCGGCTGGGAAGTTGTGAAAGTTCACGAATACACTCCTGAAATTCCAGCTCCCTATGGCGCAGAATTTGACTCAATTTGTATTTGCTATTGCGCTTACAAACCAATAGAAAATGCTCCTCTCAAGCAATACGAGCGATCGCCAGTCACCCTTGATTCATTCGGAGGCGATCGACCAGCTTACGATCGCTGGCTAGAGTCCCAAAAACAAACGGCTGAAGTTTAATTAAATAATTTGCGGGTGTCTACCAACTGAGTAGACACCGCAGTCTTTCCATCAGTCCGCGCAGGCGGACTTCGTATGACAAGAAGCGATTTCAATCGCCGATTGATACCAATTTCAATCGCCAAAGCACAAAATCAATTAAAATACATTTATAAATCGCAAGAAAAACAAAACTATGACATTACCAGTTGGGTGCGCTGCCCCTCAGTTTACCGCCAAAGACACCAACGGCAACACAGTCTCGCTCTCCGAATTCGCAGGTAAAACCGTAATCTTGTATTTCTACCCCAAAGATGACACCCCCGGCTGCACCAGACAAGCCCAAAGCTTCAAAGCAGCTTATGAAGAATACAAAGGCAAAGATATAGTAGTTCTCGGTGTCAGCCGCGACAACGAGGAATCGCACCAAAAGTTCACAGAAAAATACGGTTTGCCTTTCCAGCTATTAGCAGATGTTGATGGCACGATTACCAAAGCTTACGATGTCGAGAAAGGCGATTATGCCAAGCGCGTTACTTTCGTCATCGACGGCACCGGCAAAATCATTCAGGTTTATGAAGGGGAAACCATGAAAGTTGACACTCACGCTCAAGATATTCTCGTCACCATAGTTTAGTCGAATTTTAGCCGATCGCACTAACCTTCCTGGACGCACCAAACGGCTAAAAACCCGGTTTCTTCCTAGATGCCTCGTTGCTATAGGCAATATTCTTCTAGGAACCGGGTTTTTTTCGTAACTCCTGACTCAGCAAGTGAGGGGTCAAGGGTACAGGGGAAACAACCTACTCGAATTAAATTCCTTCCCTTAAAACTTGCACCACAAATCCGCTCAACCAGGCATATATTCGGTTAAGGTGCTTATTGTACGCCTAAAGTTAGATTTGTGGCGCAACTCCCGCCAATAATTAAAAACTTATACTGTAAAAGGCATTAACCGCCCGTAGGCTGAATCTAGGGGCGATTTTGTCCTGGTTCGAGTCATTGTGTTTGATAAAATCAGAAGTTATCCTTGCTTTAGCTGAATAATTAAGTAGATAGGGGGATATATAATGACAAGCAGCAAAATTATTTTGAGTTACTTAGGCCCGCGAGAAATTGAGGTCAATAGGGCCGCTGTGTTACTTGGCACTTTTGACACAAATCTAGTGGCAGCGATTTCAGCAACAGAAGGCTCAAATGCCCTGAATGTCGGGAGAAATCTCTCTAGAGGCATTTGGAACATCAGTTTAGAAAAAGGATTCCTTAGCGCAGGAACTCGCACATTGCTGGTGAGGGCAAGTGATAAGACGGGCCAAGTTATCGGTCAACAAACAATTAACATCAAAGTTAATCCGGCTTCTGGGTCGCCCGCTCAATTTTTGACGTTAATTACTCTCAGAGATACCGCATTCAAAGTCGGAACATTGCCCGCCAGCAATCTTAACAACCTGCAAAAAGCGGAAATACCAGCAGGTAAAATTTATCAAATTAGGGACTACGAGTTAGAAGATGGACATCTGAATGTTCAACTAAATAATCCAATTACTCCGGTCGGAACCTCTGGCTTTTTCTACGAAAAACACGTACTTATAACCAAAGGCGCAAAAATTCTCATATTCGATCGCGCTGAGTTGCCGACCCCGCCGCGTGGAATGCAGTTACTGTGGGTGATCAAAAAGACATGGTTAAAGTTAACCCCCGCAGATTCTGCAACTTTAGGAGCAACTCAGAAATTACAATTGAACGCAGGAGAAACTTTCAATATTCTCGGCTACGCTTGCGTGGAAAACCATTTCCGAGTCGCTTTTGATCGGGCAGTTCCTAACTTAGGAACTTCGGGATTTGTGTACTGGCAGCACGTCCAAATTTTGCGAGACGGGAGGGGCATTGAGTATGATATAAATGCAGTTACGATGACAATCATCAAAACGACTGTGTTTAAAAAGCGCCCGGTAAATGCGGCTAGCCTGCCACCCGAAGAAAAAATTACCTTGCCGGCGGGAATGATTTACGGAATTGCCGGATTCTCGATCGAACAAAGCCACATTAAAGTCTCGCTGACCGAGAATTTGCCGCAATTTGGCAATACGGGTTTCATTTATCCCGATTTTGTGCAATTCAGCCGCGGTGGCAAATCTTTCAATCCCGCTCCGAATTTAACTTATCAAGGGCCGTCAGAAGTTTTGGTAAATCAGCCGATCGTCCTTCGGGGTACTTTTGATCGGCAACAAGCAGCAAAAATTGAGGTGATAGCTGAGGATAAATTTCCCCTAAGCGTCACCCTAAACCAAGAGACCAGCACTTGGCAAGTTAATTTGTCTAAAGGATTTAGCGTAGCGGGAGCTCGGTGGCTCAGGTTGCGGGCAACTGACAGCAAAGGCAACGTTACTGGCAGCCAAATAATTTACATTGCCGTAACTTCCGATCCGCTAACTGTCGGACGAGGTTTGACCTTAAAGATACTTTCTGACACTTTGTTTAAGGTAGCTCCCCTTGATTCTTCCCGGCTCAACAATCAGCAAAAAGTTTTTGTCAAAGCAGGCCAGACTTTGGCCGTTAGCAAATACGGATTTATTGACGGGCATCTCAAGGTGGTTGTGGATTCAGCAATTTCACCGATCGGCACTTTTGGCTATTTTTATGAACCCGACGTTCAGTTGGCCAAAGGTACTCAAATCCTGAGATTTGACCTTGCTGACGTACCGAATAGCAACGTCAGCGCTCAACTTTTGGTAACTCAAACAACTCAGATTAAAGCTAAACCCGAAGATTCATCGAAACTGCCTGCCGATCAAATGGCTGACCTACTTTTAGGCACTACCTATGCCATTACTGGTTATGCCTGCATTTTGGGGCATTTCCGAGTAACTCTCGCCGAATCTATTCCCGGTTTCGGCAATATCGGATTTATTTATTGGCAGGACGTTAAAATTAAAAAAGACGGCAAAGAGGTTCCCTTTGACCCCGATGCTTTGACGATGACAATCCTGCAAGCAACTGTCTTTAAAAAGCGGCCGGTAGATTCTGCTAACCTGAGCAGTACCGAGAAAACTACGCTGCCTTTAGGTCGAGTTTACGGCGTGAACAGCTACGGTGCGGAAGGATCTCACCTGAAAGTTTCCCTGACTGAAGAACTGCCGAATTTTGGCAATACAGGTTATGTTTTTCCTAGTTTTGTTCAGTTCAAGCGGGGAGATAAAATTTTCGATCCGGTTCCGAACAATGTGGAATTGAACGTGCCGTATTTTTCGCAGCGGGACAATCCGCGTTTTGACTGGTCTACTTGCAACGTAACTTCGATCGCGATGGTATTTTATTACTACGGCGTTCGTTCTCAGTGGGGCGGACAGTTGGAGGATGAGTTGTTGCAGTGGTGTTTCGACTATGCCGGCCAGGGTTCTCAAACCGATCACAGCGTGCTTTCGGCGCTGATTCAGGCTTACGGGTTTAAGACGAGTTTTAGTACGACTCGCACGTGGGCCTCGGTGCGATCGGAATTGCTGAATCGGCGGCCAGTAGTTTTAGCAGGAGATTTTACTGCGGCCGGTCATATTCTGACTGTAATTGGCTACAATTCTCAGGGTTATATCGTGCAAGATCCTTGGGGAAATGCACTCACTGGTTACAGCGATACTGAGGGGAGAAAGTTGATGTATCCCTACAGTTATGTCAATCAAGTTGCTGGGCCAGATGGGAATGTTTGGGCGCATTTTATCTCTCGCTAATCTACTCTAGTTTTGGCAATTTGTGAGGCACTACGGCTATTAGTAAGGTGTGCATCTCATATTTGTAAAAACACTTATTCTGGCTCCTTCCTTCTGACTCTTTCCTCCTGCCTGCTGCCTTCTGCCTCCTGCCTCAAAACTCTAATTTCTAGCTGGGCTGCTTTCATTGAGATGCTCCCTTGGTAAGGTGTGCATAACAGCTATTCGTAAGGTACTTAATGCACACCCTACCTAACTTAGGAAATATGGCGCTTAATTTTGCGTTTTGCAGCGCCCATACCTAAAAAGCTCAATCCTACTAAAGTACCAAACCAAGTAGAAGGTTCGGGAACAGCCTCAAACGATCCTTGAATAGCGATCGCATCGTTAGCGCACTCGGCAAAAAAGTTAGCAATATAATTCCCCGAAGGCATTGAGGATTTATTGAAACTGAATCCAATTGTTTGAGAACCTACGGCATTAAACTGAGCGAAATCAAGACCGAGAACGTTCAAAGTTGCTGGTGTTAAAAAATTGATTTCTCCTACTTTTGTACCCGTAGCTATTGAGTTGAGAATAGTCCAGTTTCCGGTTTGTTCAAAATAGGCGTCGGTGGCAGCTAAATCGCCCATTGATGGGGTTCCGCCTTGAGATGCCACTACCGTATTGAATTGATTTAAATTGGTAAAGCCAGAGTTAGTTTGGGTAACGCTTTTAGCGGTAACATCCTTGTAAACGCCTGTTGTCGCCACGCCGGAGTCATTTCCGGTGGCAAAGCGGATACCAAACAAGCTGCCGTTTGCGTTAGCTGTATTGAAGTTTTGACCGGAAAAATTGAAGAATAAATCGCCGTAGTTGATGTTGCCTCTTTGAGCTAGTGGGTCGGCATATCCTGCTAAACTTAGATTAGAGTTGATGGCGATGAAAGCTGTATCTGATGTTTCTTTGATGGCGATGCCGTAAAATTCAAATTCCCCGCCGCCGATTTGGGGCCCTGTCACGCCGTCGTTGAAGGAATCGATCGCATAATTCCAGCCATGAGATAGCGTTGCTGCTGTAGCTTTTTGTTGCTGTAGTGCGAAAAGGGCACATAAAATAGCTACTGAGTAAGTCCAGTGGATGCTGTTTTTAGCAATGGATTTCATAAAATGCTCCCTGGGAATCATTGTTAAATTGTCCAGTCTGATCGATCGACTGTTTTTAATTTTCAGTCAATCATACCTTCAGGCCGAATTTCTTAAAGTTTTGCTAAAAATTTGGTCTGGCAATTGCATCATATTAAAGAGATTGCTTAAAACACCCAACCAATGCCAGTAGCTAAATATAGCAATCCTCGCATCAGTTGTAAAAATATGTAGCGGTAGTGCTAAGAGTGCCTACCCCACCCAAGGCGGTGCAACCGGGCGTGGGTTTTGCCCCTACAAGAATTACACAAATCATTTAGGATTTCTACATAGGACTTACGCAGACACAGTATTATAGTGGGGCTGCATAATTCCTGTAGGTGCAAATAAACCGACTACCGGGTTTGGGCGGTTGAGAACAGCAATAAACTGCCTGCTAGTCGAGATATAGGCGGTACCCGCCTCTACAAGATATTATTATTTTTTCCTGCCGATCGACTTAATTGATTTTTTATCGATGACCAATTAATTTTGACAATTGAGGGCGTGATGTTGTAGATGCCGAGGCCGGATTTTATTAATAATTCGATTGTTTGATTAATTATTCTTATAAATAGTCTTTCATCCTCAGCCCTGTTCAATAATTATAATTACGTTGGTTGGGATGACTTCATTCCTCCAACTCCTCAACTGCCGATCGCGCACAACAATTTTACTAATATTACCATAAGCGTTCCACCCAACAGGCTCTCATGAATCAGCACTTTTTCTCTAAGTGCCGCACAAAGCGAGAATTGGATAGTCAAAAAAAATCATACGGCAAGAACGATCGCAGGTTTTTAGAACACCCAATCAACTTCCGGCCCTACATCCGCTGCAGGCATCCTGGGTTCTTTCTAACTCTGCCGGTGGTTTCTGCACTCTTATGCGCTGCATAAATCAATCAAATTTTTAAATGCTGTTAATATATCGCCGACAGTTCGTTGACTATCTTGACTCTTCCCTTGATCACAGAACGCAGCAGGCGGTTGATCGAATGTCTGTATTCATCGTCGAGAGAGTCGTCCAAAACAGCGGCCATCAAGCCGTAGCGATCGGCTAAAGTCAAACAACCCGTATCGCTAACAGAGGCAAGCATTTCGGAAATAGCGCCGGGGATAAGTTGAACTAAAAACATGAGACGTTCCCTGAATTCGATACTTATATCATCTCTCGTTCTCCGAAAATTAATAGTGACGCTGGCATAGCACACAAGGTGATGTTTTGAGGCAAATTGTGTGACAGCGACCGGTCTAATGTTGTGACGATCTCGTTTTAAGTCTGCGATCGCAGTCACAAAATTAATCTTAGATATTCCAATATCCCCCTCTCCCCTCCTAAATCTAAAGATTTAGAGAGATTTTTTGGTTTTGGGGGTCTCTTTACCCATTACCCATGTATAAAACGCATCGGCAGTATGCGAAATATTCATAAAACTCCATATTTTGTAAAAATAGATACGAATATTTACAATCGGGGGCTTTACATTAGCTCATAACAAAGGTGCATCGAAACAGAGCGATCGACCGAATCATCGGTAGCAACTATAACCATAAATAGTTTTGCCACGTTCGAGCCAGCGCCCAGTCAAGCTCAAGTTTACAGAAGACAAACCATGCTTAAAAGAAATTCGATCTAGTAACTAAATATACAGTTTTAAATCCATACAGTCACTAAGGTTAGCAGGAAACACACATTTTATGCTCCAAGTCAATACCTCCCCACAAGCCAGCAGCGAGGGTAAACCGATGACCCAAACAGTAGAACCGAAAGCCCAAGCGAGCCTGAACAAGTTTGAAAAACTCAAAGCCGAAAAAGATGGCTTAGCATTAAAAGGCGAACTCGACCACTTCGCCGAAATCGGCTGGGAAGCAATGAACGAAACAGATCGCGAGCACCGCCTCAAATGGCTCGGCATCTTCTTTCGGCCAGTAACTCCCGGCAAATTCATGATGCGGCTGCGCTTGCCCAACGGCATCATTACTAGCAATCAAACCAGAACGCTAGCAGAAATCGTCCAACGCTACGGCGACGACGGCAGCGCCGACATCACCACCAGACAAAACCTGCAATTGCGCGGAATTCGCATCGAAGACGTACCCGACATCTTCCGCCGCCTCAAAGAAGCGGGCATGACCAGCATCCAGTCTGGCATGGACAACGTGCGTAACATCACGGGTTCCCCAGTCGCGGGCCTGGACGCCGACGAACTGATTGATACGCGGGAACTGGCGAACGAAGTCCAAGACATGATTACGAACAGCGGCGAAGGCAACCCCGCGTTTTCAAATTTGCCGAGAAAGTTTAATATTGCGATCGCAGGCTGCCGCGACAACTCAGTCCACGCAGAAATCAACGACATCGCCTTCGTACCCGCTTACAAAGACGGCAACATCGGCTTTAACGTTTTAGTCGGCGGTTTCTTCTCCGCCAAACGCTGCGAAGCTGCAATTCCTCTCAACGCATGGGCAAGTCCCAGCGATGTTGTAGATTTGTGCAAAGCAATTTTAACTGTGTTTCGCGATCGAGGCCCGAGAGCAAACCGCCAAAAATCGCGGCTGATGTGGCTGATTGACGAACTCGGAATCGAACAATTCCGAGCCGAAGTCGAACAAGAATTAGGGCGCACTTTGCCCGCCGCCGCGCCCAAAGATGAAATCACCTGGGACAAACGCGACCACATCGGCATCTACCCCCAAAAACAATCAGGGCTCAACTATGTAGGGCTGCACGTTCCAGTCGGACGGCTGCAGGCATCGGATTTGTTCGATTTGGCCAGAATTGCCGAGGTTTACGGCAGCGGCGAGCTCAGGCTCACTGTCGAAGAAAACGTGATTATTCCCAACGTTCCCGACTCGCGGATTGAATCGCTGGTCAAAGAACCGCTGTTGCAGCGTTTTTCCATCGAGCCCGCACCGCTGATGCGAGCCTTGGTTTCCTGCACCGGCGCCAAGTTTTGCAACTTCGCCCTCATCGAAACCAAAAGCCGCGCCGTGGCAATGATTGAGGAACTCGATGTCGAACTGTCACTTCCCAAACCGGTCAGAATTCACTGGACAGGTTGCCCCAATTCCTGCGGTCAACCCCAGGTAGCAGACATTGGTTTGATGGGAACAAAAGTTCGCAAGAACGGCAAAACCCTCGAAGGTGTAGACATTTACATGGGAGGCACAGTTGGCAAAGACGCTCATTTGGGTGCTTGCGTCCAAAAAGGCATCGCTTGCGAAGACCTCAAACCGCTGCTGTATCAACTGTTAGTCGAGCAGTTTGGGGCAGTTCCCAAAGAGCTCACAGGGGATGTAGCTGTGCTGCAGCGGCAACTGCAATTGACGGTTGAGGAGGGCGAAGCGGCAGCCCAAGCACCCAAACCTCAGACATCTACTGTCATTTTCGCTCGATCGGGCAAAGAAGTTGCTTGCAGCGAAGATGAGTACATTCTCGATGTTGCCGAACGGGCGGGAGTCGAACTTGACAGCGATTGCCGAAAGGGAGTTTGTGGCACTTGCAAGCAGAAACTCCTAGAAGGTAATATTGCCGCCTACGACAGCCACCCCGAAGCGGCCGCAGGCTTAGAACCAGGGTTCATTTTAACTTGCAGCGCACGGGCGATCGGCAGAGTGACGATCGACGCCTAATCTCATAATGTGAGATGCGATGCGAAGGTCGCGAATCAATCTCACATCTCACATTTCCACCATCTCAAAGTACAACAACAATTCAAGACAAATGAGCAACCTTTCCAGAAGAAAATTCATCATCACCGCTGGAGCAACAGCAGCCGGCACCCTCCTAGCCCACGGTTGCAGTTCCGGCCCCACCACATCTAACGCCACTCCCGGCGGCGCTTCGCCCACCGCCGCTCCAGCAGTCAACATCAACCCTGCCGACGCCCCAGAAGTTACCGCAGCCAAACTCGGATTCATCGCCCTCACCGACGCAGCACCCTTAATCATCGCCCAAGAAAAAGGGTTATTTGCCAAGTACGGCATGAAAGATGTACAAGTTACCAAACAAGCATCTTGGCCAGTTACTCGCGACAACTTAGAACTCGGTTCCGACAAAGGCGGCATTGACGGGGCCCACATTTTATCCCCGATGCCTTACCACATGACATTAGGCACTATTACCAAAGGCAATCAGCCAGTGCCGATGAACATTCTGGCGCGGTTAAATACTAACGGTCAGGCAATTTCGCTCAGCAAAAAATACCTAGATTTAAAAGTAGGTACAGACAGCGCACCCCTGAAAGCAGCTTTTGGCCAAAACCTTCCTGTTGCTATAACTTTTCCCGGCGGTACCCACGACTTGTGGATGCGCTACTGGCTGGCAGCCGGCGGTATTAATCCAGATACAGATGTTTCCGTGATTCCCATACCGCCGCCCCAAATGGTAGCGAACATGAAATCTGGCAGCATGGAAGCCTTTTGCGTCGGCGAACCTTGGAATGCTCAGCTAGTTACTCAAAAGGTAGGATACACCGCCTTAGTAACCGGAGAACTTTGGAAAGACCACCCAGAAAAAGCTTTAGCTTTAAGAGGAGATTGGGTTGAGAAAAACCCCAAAGCTGCTAAAGCAATAACAATGGCTGTACTGGAAGCCCAGCAGTGGTGCGACAAGGCAGAAAATCAGGATGAGATGTGCCAAATCATCTCTCAAGATAAGTGGTTAAAAGTTCCAGTAGCAGATATTATCAGTCGCTCTAAAGGTCAAATTGACTACGGTACCGGCCGCATTGAAGCTGCCAGCCCAGTGGCGATGAAATTCTGGGCGGATAATGCTTCTTATCCCTACAAGAGTCACGATGCTTGGTTCTTAACTGAAAATATTCGCTGGGGTTATATCCCGGCAACTACCGACATCAAAGCCACAGTGGATAAAGTTAACCGCGAAGATATTTGGAAAGCAGCAGCGACAGCACTTGGCGTTCCCGCAGCCCAAATTCCTACTACCACTTCTCGCGGTGTCGAAACCTTCTTTGACGGCGTGAAGTTTGACCCAGAAAAACCAGAAGAATATCTCAAGGGTCTGGCAATCAAAAAAGCATAATTAGTTTGTTGACAGTTGACAGTTGACAGTTGACAGTTGACTGTTAACAGTTGACAAACCCCTAAAAGTGATGGTGTTGGACAGAGTGAAACTGAGGGTGCGTTCGACGGATCAAACCTGCTGAACTCTGTTCAAAGTATCTACAAATAATCGATTATTCACAATACTGCAAAAACAAAAATGGCAACAAACCTCGCTGTTACTAAAAGCAAAAATCCAGTAAATTTCGTTCTGGATCATGTTCAAAAAAACCGCCGAAAAATCATCCGACCGCTGGTAGCAATTACAGTTCTGTTGATAATCTGGCAAATCCTCTGCAACAGTCCAGAGTCCAGCTTGCCGGGGCCAATCAAAGCTGTCCAAGAAAGCTGGAATCTGATTATTAATCCTTTCTTCGACAACGGCGGTACAGACAAAGGCTTGTTCTGGCAAATTTTGGCTAGCTTGCAGCGGGTGGCGATCGGCTTTACTTTGGCAGCAGTTCTCGGCATCAGTTTGGGAATCCTCATCGGCACAAACTCCCTAATGTTCGATGCTTTAGACCCGCTGTTTCAAGTATTCAGAACTATCCCGCCCCTGGCTTGGCTGCCGATCGCCCTGGCTGTATTTCAACAGTTCAATCCCTTTGAAGGCATGGGGGTGAAAGCTAACGAAGTTTCTGCACTTTTCGTAATCTTAATTACAGCAATTTGGCCGATTTTAATTAACACCACAGTAGGCGTTCAACAAATACCCCAAGACTACAGAAACGTCGCCCGCGTATTGCGCCTCCCTAACCAAAAATACTTCTGGAAAATCCTGCTCCCCTCTTCTGTTCCTTACATCTTCACTGGCTTGAGAATTGGAATCGGTTTGTCTTGGCTGGCGATCGTAGCTGCGGAAATGTTAGTCGGCGGCGTCGGTATCGGCTTCTTCATCTGGGACGCTTACAACAGTTCTCGACTCAGTGCAGTGATTCTAGCAGTGCTTTATGTAGGAATCGTCGGTTTGATTTTAGACAGAATCGTTGGTTTCATCGCTTCCAAAGTGGTTCCCGAAGAACAGAAATAGGATTTGGGAATGGGGCATCGGGCATCGGGCATCGGGCATGGCGAATGGGGAATGGTTGCCAACTACAAACTGCTAGAAATTAGTTGTAAATTAATGCCCAATGCCCAATGCCCAATGCCCTGCGCGGGCCAATGCCCAATGCCCAATGCCCAATGCCCAATTTCCCCTTAATAATTAGCATCTAGAAATTACCAACTAACCTAAAAGAGCCATGTCAGTATTTGTTGAAGTAGACCACGTTGACCGCGTATTTAACTTGCCCAATGGAGAGCAATACATTGCTCTTAAAAATATCGAACTGAAAATTAAAAAAGGAGAATTCATCACCTTAATTGGGCACTCTGGCTGCGGCAAATCTACGCTGCTAAATATCATCGCCGGTCTCGACAAAGCAAGTCAGGGCGGGATTACTTTAGAAGGCCGCGAAGTCCGCGATCCAGGCCCGGACAGAATGGTGGTGTTTCAAAATTACTCGCTGCTACCTTGGCTGACGGTGCGCGAAAATATTGCCCTAGCAGTAAATGAAATTTACAGCGGTAACTCTCAAGAAGATCGCGAGTTGGTGATCGAACACCACATTAAATTGGTCGGACTCGGACACGCCGCCGACAAACGCCCAGGCGAAATTTCTGGGGGGATGAAACAAAGAGTTGCGATCGCCCGCGCCCTGGCGATTCGCCCGAAATTGCTGCTGCTAGACGAACCCTTCGGCGCCCTTGATGCTTTAACTCGCGGCGGTTTGCAAGACCAGTTGATGAAAATTTGCGAAGAAAGTAAAGTCACCAGCGTGATGGTAACTCACGACGTGGACGAAGCTTTATTACTGAGCGATCGCATTGTGATGCTCACCAACGGCCCGGAAGCGCAAATCGGGCAAATCCTCGAAGTCAACATTCCCCGCCCCCGCAAACGCATGGAAGTTGTCAACCATCCGAGTTACTACGCACTGCGTAACGAAATGGTTTACTTCCTCAACCAGCAAAAGCGGGTCAAACAGCGCAGGGCCAAACAACAACCCGCTGTCATCGCCCGCAACGGCTTGGAAAAAATCAACCTGGACATCGGCTTTATTCCCCTCACCGACTGCGCCCCCTTAGTAGTAGCCAAAGAAAAAGGCTTCTTCAAAGCGCACGGCTTGGAAGAAGTCACTCTCAGCCGCGAACCTAGCTGGAAAGCGATCGCCAAAGGAGTCGCCGAAGGACGGCTGGACGCGGCGCAAATGGTCGCAGGAATGCCGATCGGTATGCTGTTGGGGCTCGACGGTGAAGCCCCTGTACCCGTCTGTAGCGCCCTCACGCTGTCTCGCAACGGCAATTCGATTGTTTTCAGCAAAGACCTTTACAGACAAGGCATTCGGACATTACAGGATTTCAAAGCTGCGCTCGCCAAGAGTCCCGATAAAGTTCACACCTTGGGCATGGTACACTCCGCCTCCATGCACAATCTGCTGTTCCGCTACTGGCTGGCCGCTGGGGGCATTGACCCCGACCTCGACGTGGGCTTGACCGTGATTCCGCCCCCGCAGATGGTATCGAATTTAAAAGCAGGCAACATTGACGGTTACTGTTCAGGCGACCCCTGGAACTCCCACGCAGTCAACAGCGGTACGGGTTTTGTCATGGCCCGTTCCCTCGATATTCTGCCCGGACACATCGAAAAAGTTCTCGGTGTTACCGAAGATTGGGCTCAGAAATATCCTCAAACCCACCTCGCCCTCGTCAAAGCGCTTTTGGAAGCCTGCGAATACTGCGATGACCGCCGCAACCGCGAAGAAGTCCTAGGATTGATTAGCCAAGAACAATACATCGGCGCCGATCCGAAAGACATCCGTCCAGGGTTCATCGATCCGTACAACTCCGGTACGGAGGCAGAACCCGAAATGCTCTACAACTTCAACCAGTTCTCTGTTGACAAAGCCAATTTTCCAGACCGCCTAGAAATGGTGTGGGTGATGGCGCAGATGGCTCGCTGGGGACTGATCCCGTTCCCGAAAAACTGGGTGGAAGTGGTCGATCGAGTTTTGCGGCCCGATGTTTTCGGTCAAGCAGTGCGTGAATTGGGTTTGCCGGATATTGCCAGAGATCGCCGGACGATCGAGCTATTTGACGGCACTGTGTTTAATCTCGACGACCCGATCCACTATCTTCAAAATGTCAAAATCAAGCGTGGCGTCCGCATTGAAGAAATCTTAATTGAACAAATAGGCAGTCAGTGTTCCATCAAACTGCTAGCATAGCCAGCAAATAGGAAGAGGGAATGAGGAGCAAGAAATCAGGAAACAAGACTCCACATTTCCCCCTTCCTAACTCCATAATTTCAAATTATCAATCGAAAGCTGTCATGTCTAATTCCTCAACCCAAAATCCAAATCCTGAAAATATGCAAACTCTAAAAACCCCCCAAACAACCAAAATTCAAACGCCCAAGCAAGACTTTCTTACTATTAAAGACGTATCGAAAGTCTACGAAACTCCTAAAGGCCCTTACGTGGTTCTAGACGGTGTAAACCTGACTATTAATGAAGGCGAATTTATTTGTTTGATCGGTCACTCGGGCTGCGGCAAATCAACTTTGCTGAATATGATCGCGGGATTCAACGGGCCGACAAACGGAGAAGTAGCCCTAGAAGGTTCGCAGATTACTGAACCAGGGCCCGATCGCATGGTGGTGTTTCAAAACTACTCGCTGCTACCGTGGCTGACTGCTACGGAAAACATTCACCTCGGCGTTGAAAATGTTTACCCGGAAAAGTCCGCAGACGAACACAATACCATCGTCAAGGAACACTTGGAATTAGTGGGGCTGACCGAAGCTTGTAACAAAAGACCGGGCCAATTGTCCGGGGGGATGAAACAGCGGGTGGCGATCGCCAGAGCTCTGGCAACTCGTCCCAAACTGTTGATTTTGGACGAACCTTTCGGAGCTCTAGACCCGATTACCAGAGAAGAGTTGCAGGAAGAATTGCTGAAAATTTGGCGGAAGGAAAAAATTACCGTCATTATGATTACTCACGATATTGATGAGGCTTTGTTTTTGGCCGATCGCATCGTGATGATGACCAACGGGCCTGCAGCTTCCATCGGCGAAGATATGCACATTCCGTTCAGCCGTCCCCGCAACCGGGCGCGGATTATGGAAGACCCGAAATACTACGAACTGCGTAACTTTGCTTTGGAGTTCCTGTTTTCTCGCTACGCGCACCACGAAGAAGGTGAAGAAACGGACTCGGAGACAGAAGCCGTCGCGCTACCGATGCCATTACCGGCGAGCAAAAAGCCTGCGCTTGCGGAGACTGCTAACAGGCCGGTCGCACCTGCACCTTTTGTGTCTCACGCTGCCGAACCCTCAGAAGCTTCGCCGATCAAACGCGGCATCCTGGCAGCCTCGTGGTTCGTAGCAATGGTTACTTTAGCTGCCGTCAATATGTCTGCTATTTCCAGCCAGCTAAAGGAAGCGAAACTAGAAGAAACTGCACCGCAGGCGACGACTGCGGCGGTTGTGAGTTCTCCCCCCAGCCCGCAAATTGCAGCAAGTTCGATCGCCCCGAATGCAAGTCCAGCACCCATCGCTGCTGCTAGCCCAGCACCCATCGCTGCTGCTAGCCCAGCACCCATCGCTGCTGCAAGTCCAGCACCCATCGCTGCTGCTAACAGCGCCGTCGCGCCCAATGCAGCAACCAGCGCCACATCAGAGATTTCTGACAAAGCCGAACTCGATGCGATCGGAAAGCAGTTGTATGCACAAATCGACCAAACATGGAGAACAACTCCGACATTTACCGAAAGCTTGACTTATCGGGTCAAAGTAAAACAAAACGGCGATATCCTACAGTTCGATCCCACAAATAAAGCAGCTAAAGATTTCGTCAAAGAAACTCCTCTGCCGGTTTTGCAAACTCCTGCCGGTGCTGCAGCAGGCGCTGAAAAAACTGCTGAGTTCCAAGTAACTTTTAGCCCCACCAACGGTGGCGTATTTGAAGTAAAATCAGGGAAGTAGGCGACATAATACTCCCGCACTAAATCTCACCTTGCTATCAACAACTATGCCAAAAGTAGTACCGACGCGCTGTTTGAGCTATGCAAAAATTCCTCCTAGCCCCCATCCTTGGGGGTGACAAGAGTTAGGTGGAATTTCCTCTGTTTGAGGAAGATTTAGTAGCAGCCCGAAGCTGGCTACAAGCCAGAGCAAGGGCGATTTTTAGTAAGATAGCGGGTAATTTTAAATCAGGGTATTGTCGATTTCTGAGAAGCATATATGCGGAAACTAAGTAATTATTGTCACGTTATTTGCAGGAACCCTCAGTTCCGACTATAATAACGAATTACCAATTACGCATTAGCTTTCAAAAATTAGCATCTAAAATCACCAGATGGAAACTATAAAAACTCTTTGCCCATACTGCGGTGTAGGTTGCGGCCTAGAAGTTGTTCCCGACAAAAAACAAAGTTGGAAAGTGCGGGGCGATCGCAACCACCCATCGAGTCAGGGCATGGTTTGTATTAAGGGAGCAACCGTAGCAGAGTCGATTCGGAGCGATCGGCTACTGTATCCGATGATGCGAGATACTCTCGACCAACCGTTCCGCCGCGCTAGCTGGGACGAAGCTCTCGATGCAATTGTTAACCGCATCCAAACAATTCGCAGCACCAGCGGCCCCGATGCTTTGTGCGTTTACGGTTCGGGTCAATTCGCAACAGAAGATTATTATATTGCCCAGAAGCTAATGAAAGGTTGTCTGGGTACTAATAATTTTGATGCTAATTCTCGCTTGTGTATGTCTTCAGCAGTCTCTGGATACGTTCAAAGCTTTGGCTCGGACGGGCCGCCTTGCTGTTACGACGATTTAGAATTAACAGATTGCGCTTTTATTATCGGCAGCAATACAGCGGAATGCCATCCGATTGTATTCAATCGATTAGCTAAGTACCACAAAAAGCATCCCCATGTCAAGATGATTGTGGTAGATCCAAGGCGGACTCCGACTGCTGAAGCGGCGGATTTGCACTTAGCAATTAAACCGGGTACGGATATAGATTTGCTTAACGGAATTGCATATTTGCTGTTACGCAGGCAAGCAATAGATCCTGAGTTTATTGAAGAATGCACGGCAAATTTTTCAGCTTTTGCTGAGGTTATTAGCAGCTACACGCCGGAGTTTGTAGCCTCGCGCTGCGGCATTACTGTCAGCGAGTTAGAAACGGCGGCAAACTACTGGGAACAGTCGCAGCGCGTTTTGTCTCTGTGGTCGATGGGAATAAACCAGTCGTCGGAAGGCACGGCAAAGGTGCGATCGCTGATTAATTTGCACTTGATGACCGGTAAAATCGGCAAACCGGGAAGCGGCCCGTTTTCCCTCACCGGCCAGCCAAACGCGATGGGAGGGCGGGAAGCCGGAGGATTGTCTCACTTGCTCCCAGGCTACCGGTTTGTGAAAAATGCTGAACACAGAACCCAAGTCGAGGAGTTTTGGGGAATCGCACCGGGAAGCATTTCCCCGAATCCGGGCCGCACAGCTTGGGATATGATCACCGGTTTGGAAAGTGGCGAAGTCGAGTTGCTGTGGATTGCAGCTACTAATCCGGTGGTGAGTATGCCGGATTTGGAACGCACTAAAGCCGCTTTGCTGCGATCGCCCTTTACTATTTATCAAGAAGCTTACTATCCCACTGAAACCTCCGCCTACGCTCACATCCTGCTGCCGGCAACGCAGTGGAGCGAAAAAACCGGAGTAATGACGAATTCCGAACGCCGCGTTACCTTTTGTCCCGGTTTCGACACTCCCTCCGGGGAAGCCCGCGACGACTGGAGCATTTTCGCTGAAGTCGGCCGCCGGTTGGGTTTTGCTGAACACTTTGCTTTCGAGAACAGTGCGGAGGTTTTTAAAGAGTACGCGCAGTTGACGCGGGGCCAGCCTTGCGACATGACCGGCATCAGCCACGAATACCTCCGCCAAGAAGGGCCGCAGCAGTGGCCTTGCCGGGAAAACGAGCCTGTGCATCCAGCCCAAGAAGCGAAACGGCTGTATACTGACAGGCGTTTTCACACTCCTGACGCGCGGGCGAGATTTTCGGCCTATCACTCGCGGGGACTGGCAGAACCTCCCGATCCGAATTATCCGTTTGTGTTGACGACAGGGAGAGTTTACGGACACTGGCACACGATGACGCGCACGGGTAGAACAGAAAAAATTAATCAATTGCACCCCGATCCGTTTTTGGAAATTCACCCCCGCGATGCTGCCAAATTGCAGATTAAGGAGGGTGATTTGCTGGAAGTTCGATCGCGCCGCGGCAAGGCGCAGTTTCCGGCCAAAGTCACAAAGGCGATCGCCCCAGGTACGCTATTTGTACCGATGCACTGGGGTTCTCTGTGGGCCGAAGGCGCTGAAGCCAATGCCATGACTCATGCTGCAAGCTGTCCAGATTCCAAACAGCCCGAGTTAAAAGCTTGTGCGGTGCAGTTGGTGCTGGTTGGGGCAGAAACTGCGGCGGAAGTTGGATCAGAAGTTGAGGAATTTAATTGGCCAAAATCCCCCCTCGCCGTCACTTCTTGAGCTGCCGTCCAACTACGGGATGTTACAGATCACCGAAGAACGAGCGGGAAGCCGCGGGCTTTAGACATGGGGAGGAACGCGGTTGACCTTCGGCGAGACGTTCCACAAGCGCTTAGTCAATCGCCGTGAGTCGAAGGATTTGAGATTTACTCCACAGATAAATGTGCGATTTTGAATAAGAGTCTCAAATTTGGAGCTCTCCAAGACAGGAGTCGGAGGCTTGTATCCGTTTTTCGGGTAACAACCTCTTTCGATCGAGCAATTTTGAACCCGGACGCACCCTACACATAAATCTCAAATCCCCAATCCCAGATCTAAAACCTAACATCGTTATGCCATTACCAAGAAATTGGGTCTAAAGCCCCGTCATAAGCTCGACGGCTTTAATTAATTATCAACTTTTGTTAATTGTTTTCTTGAACTTTCTTGCATTGTGTTCATTGTAGAGT
>NZ_JAUBTL010000066.1:0-38726 GCF_036702475.1 Microcoleus sp. D2_18a_B4 | reverse complement strand
AAGAAGAAGAAGGAAGAAGGAAGGAGGAAGAAGGAAGGAGCCATAATAAGTGTTTTTACAAATATGAGATGCTCCCTCACAGACGACCAATTTTTCAGATAATGGCAAGACGAATTGCCCGAAATCACCGACTTTCAAAAACGACAGCTAGATCAGATTAAAGCGGCTTACTTCAACTTGTGGCAGTATCGGCCGATACTGGAAAAAACCATCAGTTTGTCGATCGTCTATCCGCTGTTATTTGCTGGCGAGTTTTACAGCGTATTCCAAGTTTATGAAGTACACCGCGCTCTCACGCCCGTTTCTTTACAGTGCTCGCATCATTACTGATTCTGTTGCTCGAAACCCGGTTTCTCGCCATCTACATCTACATGGAATATGCTGTATTGATGAACCGTTGAAACCCTGATTTAAGCGTTGGTTTATGGCTGCGGAGCCTTTAATGTACCCGCCGCCAACCAAGCTGGTAAAGACATTGGGAATTATTGGAGAGGTTTTTGGGAGCAATATAGCTTCTTTGTCCGGGAGCATCTCATATTTGTAAAAACGCTTATTATGGCTCCTTCCTTCTTCCTCCTTCCTTCTTCCTTCTTCTTCTTTCCTCCTGACTCCTGACTCCTGACTCCTGGCTCCAATTTCTAGCGGAGGGCTGCATAAGTGAGATGCTCCCCTTTGTCCTTAAACTCGATAACTAAACTGGATTCGGGAGCAGAGGTCGAATTAACTCCATAATTTGGTCATACTTAAAGTTATTGACAGAATCAATTAGCGAATTAGAAAGGGTTGATTTAGATGCGGGAATTTGTTTGATTAGCTCGTTCATGACTTCAGGATCAACATAGTAGGCAGCTTGATACATTTGTTCTAACCACTGAGAGGACATCACGGCTATATCTTCTGGAGATAAAGAATCAACCAATAGTTTTTGGGAATCTTTTCCTACAACTGTGTAGATGTACTCTACTCCCAAGTGTTGAGCGAGTTTGTCAAAGACTATCCGTTCCTGAAATGGCTTACTGATAAAGTCGTCACAACCAGCCATAAGAGCTTTCTGTCGCTCTTCTTCAAAAGCACTGGCAGTTAAAGCAATAATGACAGTCTCTTGTCCCTGAGAGTGTTCTCTAATGCGTTTGGTAGCTGTGTAGCCATCCATGATCGGCATTCGTAGATCCATCCAAATCAGGTGTGGAGACCAACTTTCCCAGAGGGATAGTGCTTCAACTCCCTGTGTTGCTTCGCGCACCTCAAAACCGACTGAGGTAAGAAGTTTGACCAATAAGCGGCGATTTTCCTCTATATCTTCAACCACAAGGATGCGGTAAGTTGCTTGTCCTGGAGCTATACCAATCACTCTTTGTTTAAGCAATTCTGAGGCAAGGCAGACTGTTTGAGGTAACTTTACCCCAAGTTCAAAGTAAAAAATGCTGCCCTGATTCAATGTGCTTTGAACCCGAATCTGACTACCCATGAGTTGGACAAATCTTTGGCTGATAGCTAGACCTAGACCAGTACCTTGATTCAATTTATTCCCAGCTTCAGCTTGCACGAACGCCTTAAATAAGCTCTCAACTTCTGTTGGAGCAATTCCCACTCCAGTATCCTCAATTTCAAAACATAGGCGACAGGACGTTTGGTCGCTCTGTTCCGATCTTACTCGTAAGGTGACGCTTCCTTGATTAGTAAACTTAATCGCATTACCGAGCAGATTGAGTAAGACTTGATACAGTTTTTTCTCATCACTATGCACAAAATCGGGCAGATTGGGTTCTCGCTCGACAATTAGTTTCAATCCTTTTGATTGGGCTTTAATTTGCAACATTTCTTCAAGAGAAATCAGCAAAAATTTGAGGTCAAAGTCCGAAAGAGAGAGTGTCATCTGTCCGCTCTCAATTTTGGATAAATCTAAAATGTCGTTAATCAATTCCAATAAATGTTCCCCGCTACGATTGACGATCGCCAAATCTTGTTGGAGTTCGGGAGTCAGAACAGGATCGTAACTCATCAATTGCGTAAATCCCAAAATAGCATTGAGAGGAGTACGCAGTTCGTGGCTCATATTGGACAGGAACATACTTTTGGCTCGGTTTGCTGTTTCTGCTGCTTCTTTAGCTTGCTGAAGTTCCAACTCGGCTTGTTTGCGATCGCTAATGTCAATTAAATATCCCAAGATTTCCACTGGTCTACCTGCACTATCTCGAATTAGCCTGAGTTGACCGAGTATCCAGCGATAAACGCCATCTGAGCGACGAAGACGGTATTCATGGAAATAAAAATCATTGACGAATAGATTCTCTAAGCCATTAAGCACTCGTTCTAGATCATCTGGGTGTAAGTTATGCACCCAAAATTCAGAATTTTCTAAAAAAGTAATGCTTTCATAGCCCAATACATCTTTGACATTTTCGCTGATGAACGTTGCTGGATAATCGCCATCAGGTTGACTGCTAAAAATAACGACGGGGCTGTAGTTCAGGAGAAAGTTGAGGCGATTTGTGGTAGCTTGCAAAGCTTGCTCAGCTTGTTTGAGCTCTGTCACATCCTCCTGAACGGCAACATATACAGTTCCGTATTCAGGATGCTCAAACCTGGATGTATGAACTCTGCACCAAAAGAGAGTTCCATCTTTTTTCTTATTGTAGACTTCATATTTGGCTTCTCCGTTCTGATTGATTTGAGTGACAATATCTAGAAAACTTGCGTCTGGTGTTACCTCTGTATCGATATAATTCAAGACACCAACGGGTTGACCTGCGAGTTCGCCATTTGTGTAGCCAAACATAGCGTCAAATTTGGGATTGGTGTAGACGATCGTGAAATCTGAGGCTTTAATTAAACACACTCCACCTGCCATGTTCTGCATAATAACACTCTGAAGCTCTAGCGTCTTTTGAGCTTCTTTGCGAGGGGTAATGTCTTGGATTTGAGCAATAAAATGCCGTGGATTTCCCTGTTCATCTTGTACTAGCGAGCCATCAAGAAGAATCCAAATAATATGTCCTTCTTTATGGAAATACCGTTTTTCTATTTGGAAAGTTGAAATTGTTCCTGCTAATAGCTGATGTACATACCTAAGATCCATGTCTAAATCGTCAGGATGGGTAATGTCTTGGAAAGTTAACGCTAACAACTCTTCTGATGAGTAGCCAATAATCTGACATAAGGCAGGATTGACTTTAACCCAGTACCCATCCAGTGAAACGATCGCCATTCCAATTGAGGCATTTTCAAACGCATTGCGAAACTGCTCTTCACTGTTTCGTAAAGCCACCTCAATTTGTTGGCGTTCGTTTTCAGCCCGCTTGCGCTCATTGATCTCCTTCTCTAAGGCTTGATTTGCCACAATAAGTTGAGCTGGACTAGGTAAAGCTAAGGCTGATGGTATTAACAATACTAGCTCAGATGCAGTATATATAGAAATCAGAGCAGTAATAGCTTTAAGTCCTCCCGAAAGCCAATAAGTAGGAAACCAAAGCGTCCAAATTTCCATGATATGAGTTGTACCACAGGCAATTATGAAGGCGCAAAACAGAAAATATACTTTCTGAAATGGAATATCTTGGCGCTGTCGCACAAAGTAGATTAGCATGATTGGGATGGAGTAGTAAGCTAAAGCAATTAAACCATCGGATAAAATATGTAATCCTACTAAGTTTGTTTGCCAGAGATAGCAGTGACCATGAGGAATGAATCCTGCCGTCTCAAAAAATTGTGTAATCATACCTAACCTGCTTTATTCATGAGTGCTGAAGTGCTTAGCGATTGAGTTCTGCCATTGCCGACTTCATAGTCGCAGTCTTACCGGGAAAACCAGTTTTGAGTAGGGAGATGTCAAATTGCCAACCTAGCAGCACGAGACATCCGATCGCAATGACGAGTAGACTTGCCCTTTAAGAAATGTGCTTGTTCATAAATCGGCTGCTTGGGTTGAAAAAAGGTTCTCCTAATGTTACCCGAAACGAAGAAGGGCAACCACAGGGAGATTATCCCTACCTCAACAAGTCAGATTTTGTAGGGGCTGTGCCAGCGTGGCAGTCCTCGAACTCTGCTCACGCAGGATTTCTTTCTACCTCAAGTGAGTTGATAACCTAATAATTCAAGTATACTCTTGTTCATAGGGTGATATTCCTCTGGCAAGAAACTATGGAAAGGAGTAGGATTCTCGATAGAACTAGCGATAGAGTTAGCGAGCCAGCTACCAACTACCGCGGCAATATTTTAATTGTTGACGATCTGCCTGATAACCTGCATCTTCTGGGCCGTACTTTGAGGACACATGGTTATAAAGTTCGCTGTGCCACAACAGGCGCAATGGCGATCCGAGCCGCCCAATCGCCCTGGGCGGAACTAATTTTACTGGACATTAAATTGCCCGATTTGGATGGCTATGAAGTTTGTAAACAATTAAAATCTGACGAGCAAACCACAGGCATTCCGATAATTTTTTTGAGTGTTCTCAATGAAACTTTCAATAAGGTTCAGGGGCTTGCTGTTGGTGGGGTAGATTATATTGCTAAGCCGTTTCAAGTCGAAGAAGTATTAGCTCGTGTCGAAACTCACCTAACCATCCGACGGTTGCAACAAAGCCTCCAAGAGCAGAATTTACGTCTCTTGAGAGAAATGGAAGAACGCCAACGTCTCGAAGAGTCTCTCTTTGCCGAAAAAGAACTCGCTCAAGTGACACTCCAATCGATTGGTGATGCAGTTATTACTACCAATGCTCAAGGTAATGTGCGATTTTTCAATCCTATCGCTGAGCAACTGACAGGCTGGAAGGCTCATGAGGCTAAGGGACTCCCCCTGTCAACAGTCTTTGAAATTGTCAATGAAGTAACGCGAAAGCCAGTAGAGAATCCGATCGGCAAGACTCTGTTGGAGAAGCGAATTGTGGGCTTAGCTAACCATACTATACTCATTGCGCGCGATGGGACGGAGTATGCCATTGAGAACTCAGCAGCACCGATTCGAGACTGCCAAGGTCAAATTATCGGGGCAGTCATCGTCTTTCATGATGTTACCGAATCGCGCAATCTTGCTCGTCAACTCTCTTGGGAAGCCAGTCACGATCCTCTGACGGGTTTAATCAACCGTCGAGGATTTGAGCAGCGACTAATTGAGGCGATCGCCTCTGTTCAAGATAGCAATCAGGAGCACGCTCTCTGTTATTTAGATTTAGATAAGTTCAAAGTCGTTAACGATACCGCTGGTCATATTGCTGGCGATGAGCTACTGCGCCAAATCACTAGACTTTTACAAAAGGGAGTCCGCGCTAATGACACACTGGCTCGATTGGGAGGTGATGAATTTGGTCTTTTGCTTACTAAATGTCCCCTCTCTAAAGCCGCTCTAATTGCGGAAAACCTCAAAGACCTAGTGCATCAGTTTCGGTTTATTTGGGATAGCAAAACCTTTATCATCGGGGTCAGTATTGGAGTTGTTGCCATTAACCAAGACAGCCCTGATTTGATGGAGGTTATGGGGGCGGCTGATGTAGCTTGTTATGCTGCCAAAAGCAAAGGTCGCAACTGTGTTCATGTTTATCGTCTAGATGATGGCGAACTAATATAATTAGACAACGTGGTGAGACGCACTTGATTTCCAAAATCAGCCGTGCGTGAGAAACCAATCGTTTTTGTCTCTACTCCCAAAAGATGGGATCTATTACCTCTAACCCATCATTAAAGCATTATGAAATTTTGTTAAGAATGCTAGACGAAAACGGAGAAAGCGTGGCTCCCAATGAGTTTATTCTCACCGCCGAGCGTTATGGCTTGATAACCAAGAGCGATTGTTGTTGGGTAATCGAAACTTTTTGATTGAATTATCATAATTTATCGGGGCTAAAAGTTTTTAGTAAAGACTTGTATAGCCTTTCGATCTCTCATATGAGGTACTCATGGGCATAGGCCTCCGTGGGCATAGGCCTCCGTGGGCATAGGGCATAGGCCTCCGTGGGCATACCTCACTTTTTTGAGAACCGCTATAGACGCTCAATATTTCTGGCGCTAGCAGTCGAGTTTTTTTTAAAATTTTATTGTTCCATTTTATCCCGTTTTGGATGTTGAGGTCGCGGTCTCTAGTGTGAGTGACCGCACTTTTTTAGGTATTCCCACCCTCCGAGTTTTGCGACTTGTTCTCTCCCGGTTTTTTGGGCATCGCACCCTCGGACTTCAGAATTACCAAGGCGAACCGATCATGGTAAAAGCAGCCCAATAATAAGGATGCGAGAAATTTCGATCGCCCCTGGCAGTCAACTCCGACGGCAAAGGCAGAGCTTGATTGTTGCCCGATCGCACCAAATAACCATCTTGCAACCGCGCTTCGCCCCGCAACATCGCCAACTGCGCTTGTCGCAAAGCCTCAGCCTTAATCGGCGCTGTACGCAACTCCTGGTAAAACTCAGTCATCAGCCCCAAAGTAGCAACATCGCTGACATACCACAAACTCGCCAAAGCTGATTTTACCCCCGCGTGCACCGCCAACCCTGCAAACCCCAACTCAGCTTGTTCGTCCCCCACCGCCGTAGTACACGCACTCAAAACCAACAACTCCACCTGCGGGTTAGATAACTTCAACTGATCCAACTGATCCAACCGCAACTTAGTATCCCAAAACTGAATGTAAGAATTTTGGGCTCCCCCAGGCTGAAAATCGCCGTGAGTAGCTAAATGAATAATTTTGTATTGCGGTTGATTGCGCTTCTGCTTCAAATTTGCCAAAGTAAAAGCTTCATTGAGAAAAGACGAACCCGGCCAAATCTTGCCCACAATTGTCGATATTTCCAGCGGCACCGCAGGCAAAGGATTTTGATCGTATTTGGCAGGAAAATTCGACGCACCCATCGCTAACACTTCAGATCCCTTAACATCGGCATAGCGAGTATCAGTTAAACTCAAACTCGGAATCAGCCCCAAACTGTACTTTTCTACCAAAAACTGCTTGCCGTCGTAAAGAGCAGCCAAAGGCAAAGTTCGCAAACCGACATCCATCGAAAACACCAAAGTGTCAATCTTGTTAGCCTCCAATTCCGGTTGCAGCGGTGCAATTAACCACTGGTAAAGTTCCTCGGCAGGTTGCTTGTAGTCAGCAGTATTCAATCTCCTGGGACTTCTGATAGCATTAGTGAATTTTTTAGCAACTTGCAGGACTGTCTCGCGGCTTGCAGGCACGCTTTTAAAAACATTTTTGCCGTCTGGCAATAACAACACAAGTTCTAAATGTTTTTCTTTCGCCCACACGTAAAGGATGGCCGGTTTAACCCCAGTCAACTGATTGACGCTGCTGAGAGTATCTCGAATACTTTGCTGCGTGACTGACTTTTCAGTGACAGTGCCCCCAAAGTAACGTTCAAATTCCCTGCCCTGAGTTCTATCCCTTTGCTGCACTGCGTCGATCGGATTTATTGGCGCCATCGAACTCGATCGAGAAATCTCAGGAACCCTCACATTCCCCATACTTTCTGCTGTTACCGCACTCGCGGGCTTCTGTGCAGTTGCCGCGCTACGGTTTTCTGTCGCTGCAGGCGGGGCAAAATTGTCTTGTAACACCGACGGCGACAGCAGTACCGGGCCGGCCGCAGTCTCGTTCGACTGAGCCTCAACAAAGACACCAGCAGGTTCTGGCGAGACATTTGCGTTAGTGCTCTTTGGCACCGACGCTGCGGGGCCGAGACTCACCTGAGTCACAATTTGTTGAGAATTGGCTGTAGTTTTCAGTTCCACGGTGGTAGTTGGTGCCGGACTCGGCACGATCGCCAGCGGCCCGATCGCAGTTGAGGAAGTGGCAGTGTTCGACTTCAAGTTTCCCGTCCCAACCGTCGCCGCCGTACAGGTTCCCGACGGGCAAGTGCTTTGCAGCAGCGTCTGTGAACCCGATCGAGCCAGCCCGTCTGTAGAAATGCTAACCTCGGCGCGCTCAGCAGCCGTTCCTGTTCCCGCAGCCAGAAACGCTCCCCCCGCTTCGATTGCCACATCGCCGCCCGTATTGCCGCGAGCTTTGATCGAAACAACTTCAACATCTTTCTGCCCGGTAATTTGGCTCGAACCCGCACTTCCCGACTGCGAACTCGAATTGATCACCCCTGTAACGATCCGGCCCGGCGCCGCAATCGAAATATTTCCGCCGCTTCTGGCACCAAAAGCATCGATGTTGCCGGTTTCTACCGCACCGGCGCTGCGAATATTGATAGGGCCCGCCACCCCGGAAGTTGAGCGAGATGAAACCGTACCCGCAGTCAACTTGCCTTGACTGCTAGTGATGTTAATCCCCGCAGTCGAGGTAACGTCTCCGACGGCTACAGTACCGCCCATCAGAGAGATCGTGGCGTTATCAGTGCCGACGATCGCACCCGTTCCCACGATCGCGCCGGTGCCCGACGGCGATTGAATCGTCGTCGGATCTTGAAATGTCAGCGCTACTGGCGTTGAATTCGGCGTTGAATCTGGCGCTGGAGAACCAATCGAGATCACACCGCTACCGTCAGAACGCCCGATCGCGATCGAAGCAAACCCATTCCGAAAAGTGTTCAATTCAGCAGCAGTCAAGTTCAGAGCTTCTGTATCGCCAGAACCTTGAATTATAATATTTTGACTGGGATCAGCCGGTTGCAGCACCAGATTGCCCTTGCTGGCGATCGAATTTTTGTCACCCGTCAAGTCAATTTCGTTGCCGGTTAAAGTAATATTTCCCGGTGTTTTCGAGCCGCCAGCTTCGATCGCGCCTGCAGTGACTCCATTGCGTCCCGTCAGCGTCACATTCCCCGCGCGATCGCCCCTCGTGTCGATCGCCCCGGCAGTCACCGTGCCCTGTGCGGTAACACTAACATCTCCCGCCGAATTGCCTATATCTTGGGAAGAATTGACAGAAGTGTTGATAGTGCGGGCAGTTCCAGTAACTAGCTGACCGGTTGTGACATTGCCTGCGGTGCTGACGATGCGAATTTCCTGATTGTTGGTAGTGATATTTCCGGTACGGATATTGCCGTCAGCTTTGAGAGTAATTGAGGCATTGTCGGCCGCTGTCAAAGAATTTGTGGTAGTGATTGTTCCCAAACCCGCCGGCGATTGAATAATTAGCGGATCGTAAAATGTGAAATCGTTGGCCATGAGAATTGAACCGATACCGTTGCTGCGGCCGATCGTAATTCCAGCAAACCCATTTTCCAAACTTCCGAGGTCGTTTGCCGTCAGATTCAAATAAATATTAGTGCCGACATCTCCAGAACCGCCGATCGCAATATTTTGACCGGGGCTCCAAGGTTGCAGTACCAAAAAGCCACTACCGCTGACAGAATTTTTGTCGCCTTTGAAATTAATTTCATTACCAGTCAAAGTAATGTTTCCAGATCCCGCTGCGACGAAGCTCACTCCCAAAACATTCCGAGCCGTCACAGTTACATTTCCAGTCGCTTCCGGGCCGCTGGCATCAAGTTTTTGGGCCGTTACGTTCAGGCCGTCGAGTACAATATTCCCGCTGCTGCCGGTGCTGGGATTGGATGAAGAAATATTGTTGGCAATAGTCGAACCCGGACTAATCAAACTAATATTTCCGCCGTTACTCGACAAATTGCCCGCAGTAATTTGACTTCCCGAAATGGCTATCGCACCGCCACCGGTGCTAATTGTATCGGCCGCATTCATCGAAAAAACACCCGCACCATTGCGATCGGCATCTGCTTTCAATGTTACCGAACCAGTAGTTGCTTGAAAGCTCAACTGATTGTCCGCCAAATCAGCAATTGTAATATCATTGAGGGCTTCGAGAACCACATTTGACGTAGCCGACATACTTTCCAAAGCTGTAGCCGAAATTGTCAGCGAAGGCTCAGAATTGTTTTCCTGTCCTGGTGGCGTTCCTGTTGCCAAAATATTATTGTTGGCAATTATTGCCGCATCGCCCGCAGCTTTTGGGGAATCTGTAATTAAAATATTGTCTGGATCTAACAGCAAAGTCCCCAAACCGTTTGTCCCAGAGGTATCAACAGTACCGTTAAAAATCAATCTTTGCTTGCCCGACACTTCTACAAACCCCCCAACCCCTGCGGTTCCCGTTGCAGAAACGCCATTCGCGCTGATGCTGCCCAAAAATGCTGTAGTGTTGTCAGCCCAGACCAAAACTCTGCCGCCGTTGCCTGATTCAGTTGCGTTGGCGGCGATCGAACTTTTGCCATCCACGTAAGTCATCCTGGCCGTCGGCACAGTTCCCTCGCCTCGGTAATCTCCCCCGATCCGCACCGTTCCGCCACCGTCGGGCCCCGAAGCCTCAATCTTCGCTCCAAACAGCCCTACCTTGTCGCCCAACACGTTGACGCTTCCTCCGACGCCCCCCCTGGCAGACACGTCCGCAGAACCCCCTACCAGCGCAGTTCCAGCACCTGCAGGCACTGTTTGGCCGCCTGTGAGCACGACTTCACCTTGAGCGTTCGTAGTTATACCCGTAGCGTTAGCCACGCCGGGGCCCGAAAGCAGTCCAGGTAAACTCAGCGGAGAGAAGGGAACACCTTCGGAACCCGACACTCCGGCTGCTGGAGAAACTTCTAAACTCAGCAAAAGTCCGTTTTGACTCAACCGCACCAGATTTTTGTCTCCAACCGCCACCACAGTAATTTGACCGCCTGCGGCTGAAAGTGAGCCCGTACTGATCACCGTACCGCCCAGCAAAGTCAAATTTTGCCCCGCGCCGACAGCCAAGTTACCGGCATTGACAATACTCGCGGGCTGTGGGCCAAAAACAAAAGCATTCGGCGTTCCGACGAGGGCCGCGAAGTCGTTCGCCCCAGTACCGTTGAACCAGCCGTTGTCAAAACCGATACCGCTAGCGGTGGTAGCCAAAAAAGACCCGGACACATCGAGTCGGGCATTTGTTCCGAAGATAATGCCTGCGGGATTCATCAGCAACAAATTAGAATTGCCGCCGCTAACTTGAATTAGGCCGTTAATTAAGGAAGCGTCCCCGCCGACAACACGGCCGAGGATATTTTTAACGCTTGGGTTGGAGATGAAATTGGCAGTTTCGCCAGCATTCAGGCCAAACCGAGTAAAACTGTGGAACAAATTTGCTCCGTCTCTGGATGTAGTGCCGCCGTTAATGTCGTAGCGAGGAGGCGACCCTGTACCTGGGGCGGTGACAGTGGTTCCGGTGCCGTCTGGGGCTGGAGTAATAGATTGTGCTGCAGCAATTTGAGATTGGGGATAAATTGCCACGAGTACCCATCCGCTGCTGTTTTCTTTGAGGAAAACCAGGTTGGGTAAAAAATCTACTATCAAAAATCCAGCAAGGGGAATTGCTGCCATAATCGACCGCACAGCACGTTGAGCATTCATAAGTTTGCCTCGGTCTAGACCTTAATTCGAGTTTAAAATTGAGATTTTAGGTAAAAAAGAGTCGATCGCACCCCTATCCTGACACTTCTTAACGCGAACTCTCGATCGCAAATCTTAAAATTTAAGTCTAAATTTGATTGTGTCACCAACATAGCAAAGACTGACAGTAAGTGTCGAAACACAGGAAGTTTAAACAGAGAAAATTATGAGCGATCTAATTGTCCGTCGGATCGGTTTAACTGGGGGCATCGCCACCGGTAAAACCGCCATATCTAATTATCTGGCAGATGCCTGTGGATTTCCGATTTTAGATGCCGATATTTACGCCCGCGAAGCTGTGAACCCCGGTTCGCCAATACTTGACTCTATTGTAAAACGATACGGCGCGGGTATTCTGCTCCCGGACGGCAATTTAAATCGGCCCGATTTGGGAAGTATTATTTTTTGTAACGCAGACGAGCGGCAGTGGTTGGAACAACAGATTCACCCTTACGTGCGCCGCCGATTAGTTGAGGAAACTCAAAGCTGCATTGCTGCATCGAGTTTGGTATCCCAAGACACACAGGATTTAGGTACAAAGACTCAAGAAACCGGCTTGTTTTACCAAAAGCTAGAACCGAGTATTGTTGAAAAAAAACCCGGTTTCTCTGCCAAGACTGACACGTTGACTTTGGTTTTGGTAGTGCCGCTGCTGTTTGAAGCTAACATGACTGACTTGTGTACCGAAATTTGGGTAGTGTACTGTTCACCCGAAGTGCAGTTAGAACGACTAATGCAGCGAGACGGCTTGAGTTACGATCGAGCTAATGCCCGCATTAACGCGCAGTTGCCGCTAGCTCAAAAGTGTCAACAAGCTGACGTTATTTTGGACAACTCGTCAACCCTCGACTCGCTATTCCTGCTGGTAGATGTGCAACTCAGTCGCTGTGAGATTTGATATTTGAGATTGATTCCGCGATAGCGGTTTTAAAACCATGTTTTTTAAATCCCTGCGTGCCAGTTAGTCGATTTGAGAGGTGAGATTTGAGATTCAATCCACGATTTTGTGAAGGGGCTTTTTTTCCCCAACCGCTTTCGACTCCTCCTTCGGAGTGGCGCGTAAGCGCTCTTGTCACAAAGCAAGATCAGAAAAAATCAGAAAAAATAAAAGGTTCACAATTTATTTAAAAATACAATAGCAACGATTTATGAAGTTAATATGAAAAATTAGGCATTGCCCCCTTTAAGGAATCTCATTCACCAAGATATTTATATGTAACGTGCTGATGGCGCGCCTGGGTACTCTCCTGTTGTGTCTTTAATCCCCGGGTTGCCGCTTCAACTCAATAAATTATCGAGTTAATCATAAAAGTAGTAAAACTTTACAATTGGCGGTTTTTGTTTCTTTCTTGGAAGACTGTTTCAAAAGGATTCCAGGGGCGATACCCTTTTAGATTTGAGATTTGAGATTTGAGATTTGGGAATGATTTATAGCTACCAGGGTGGGGAACACGGGCATAGAAGAGTAGCATTATTTTTTTGAACATGGTCTTGAGTTCTGCTGGTTGCCCGCAAGTAGCAGACAACTAGAAATTACCCGCGAACAAGCGAGCTAGACGATGGATTTCACCCGCTTTTAACCAAAACTCAAAAAAATTGCAGGTGCCGTCACTTACTAATTGATGACTTCGCCACAATTATTTTTTTTATCCTGATAGCAGAGTACAGACTGCGTATCAAGAAGGGGAAAATACAAACACCAAAATTTATGATGCGCGTTTACTCTTCCATCCTGATGTCAAGCCTGTTACTGAGTGCTACCGCAGTTAACGCTCAAAGCTTAGAAACTCGATCGACCTTTTTTGCTCAAGACAACTCTGCTCCCGAAATTTTAACCGCCGTAGCCGACACTCAGACCTTTTACGATAAAGAGCAAGATAATAAGCCACCAGGACGAGGGGACGGGAGGGGAGATAAACCCTAAAAAAGCGATAATTGCGGGGAATTAGAGGGAGAATGGAAGAATAGAAAATTGCGATAAGAAGAGAAAAATTGAATATTTCGAGCCATTAATTGCGGACTTACGTACTGCGTAGCAAAAAACCGATTTTTCAGCGGTATTTGACGAGTCAAGGCATAATTTTTGGCTATTCCGGTTTTTTGGCCAAGCGTCCTCAAGATATCAGACAACACCAACGGGCGGGAAATGTTGCACTCAAAAAATAAAGAAAGGTAAAGCGCGAGTAGGAATCTTACGCTTTACCTTTTTTTTCAACTTTTGCAGCCTTAATCTTCTTCTGCAGCTTCGCCACCAACAACGACATCGCGAATCCGCAAACTCGGGCCGCCACAGCCGACGGGCAAACCGCTTTGCCCTGCCTTGCCGCAGCCGCCGGATTCATCCCAGTAGAAATCGTCGCCGATCGCCTCAATATCGGCTAAAGTGCTGAAAACATTACCCGCAAGAGTAACATCCCGCACCGGATTGTCCAGTTTTCCGTCGCGGATCATCCAAGCTTCGCCGGCACTGAAAGTAAACATTTCGCCGTTAGTCGTGCCGCCTTGCCAATTGCGCGCATAAACCCCTTCTTTGATTCCAGAAAATAAGTCAGCAACTGGCGTGTCACCTCGTTCGATCCAAGTATTCGTCATGCGGACGATCGGCGGATAATGATAATTCAAACAGCGAGCATTGCCAGTAGGCGTTTCTCCCAACTTACCCGCCGTTTCCCGCGAGTGCAGTCGCCCGACTAAAGCGCCGTCTTTAATTAACTGAGTAGTAGTCGCGGGAGTGCCTTCATCGTCGTAGAAATAGCTGCCACGGTGTCCCTCTGGCGCTGCACCGTCGAAAATTTGCAAGTTTTTGGGGCCGAACTGGCGGCCGAGGGTCATAATTTCCAAAATGTCGGGATTTTCGTAGGCCATGTCGGCTTCGGAAAGGTGTCCGAAGGCTTCGTGGACGAATAATCCGGTCAAAATTGGGTCGATGACGACGGTGTAGGTGTTGCCTTGGACGGGGGGTAAGGCTAGAGAATCTACAGCGCGCTGGGCGGCGCTGCGAACTTGAACATCGAGATCGGTTAAATCTTCGTAAGCTTTGCGGGAACCAGTGGTTTCGCGGCCGGTTTGTACGGTTTCCCCGCTGCGGGCTGTGGCGGCAAAGCGCATTTCCATGTCTGCCCAACCTTGTTCGAGCATGGTGCCTTCGGAGGTGGCGAGGATGATGCGCTGGGTGCTGTCGCCGTAGCGCACGGAGATCGTGGCGATGCGGGGGTCAATGCTGCGGAGAATCGCCGCGTAGCGATCGCACAATTGCTTTTTGTCAATTAGGGGAACCAGACGGGGGTCTGTTCCAGTCAGCGGCAGCAAGCAAATGTCTTGTACTGGCGTAACTGGCGCCAGGATCGTTTCTTCTTCGCCGATCAGTTTGGCCGCGGCGATGGCTTCTTCGATTCTTTCGGCGAGGGTGGAAAGTCGGTTAAAACTGGCAAAGCCCCAACCGCCTTTGTGGCAAGCCCTGACTTGGCCGCCAATTGAGACTCCTTCGCTGAGGGTTTCAATTTTTTCGCCCCGCAGCAGGATGTCGGTGCCTTCGGCTTCTTCCAGTCGAATTGCCAGATAATCGACTTGGTTGCGGTAGCGTGCCATTAAGTCGGACAGCAGATTTTTCGAGTCGGCGATCGAGGTGGGCATAAGGAAAGCACGGTGTTTAACTTACTTCATTTTGCACTTTTGTTAGGGCGATCGTCCAAAATATCGCCCCAAGCGCGGAGATTGCGACTTATTGGTACGGTTCTGCCAATATCGTTCCTTGACAAATGTGGATATCCTGTGAGTTAGGAGGAAGGTGCAAGAAATTATGCGGGATTTTTCGATCGTGCTGGTGCTTGACTCCTAACTCCTGAACTTTCCTATACATAAATACTTCACCCTTCATGCCTCCGAAGGTGGGTTTATAACTGTGAATACTTACTTTTTACCGACAATAAGCGAAATTTTAGCCTCCGAAGGCCAAGAAAATGACCTCCGTCTCTTTGATGCTAAGTTGGCGGGAGAAAACAACCGCCATCGATGTCCTGGAAGCCGTGGGGCTTCTCGGCTGAAAGCTGAACAGGAATGGTACGGGGCGATCGCAGCTTTGAATCAAATGCTCGATCGGCAAAAAGCAGGACAAAAAACAGATGCCGATCGAGCAAATGGTCGATCGACAATTCCCCATTCCTGTCAGGGATTGGTGTTGTCTGGCCCATCTTCGGTTTTGACTGACCCCGCTTTGGCCAACGGCTTTGCCAATTGGATTTTTACCAGTATTCCCGACAACGATGCAGCTTTGTGGTCTTTTCGGGCCAGACAAACTTTAGCTTTAATGCCGGCGGCTGATGTGCAAATATCAGTGCCTGCGGCGGCCCCGGCTTTGGCTTTGGCAAGTGGCGATCCCTTAGCCAACGAGCAGTTTTGTTTGGTTTTAACTGCTAGTTTTAGCCTGGTGATGGTTTTGGGTGAAAATTCTGCGGGAATTCCGGCTTTTCTATTTTCTTTCGATCCGCAAGTAGTCGCCAAAGCTTGGGAGGTTTTGCGGCGCAGGGTGACTGAAAGCGAATGTTTGCTTGCCAATTCTGACGGTAGCTTCAATTTACCGGTTAGCAAATTAACTAATAATTCTACTAAATTAGACGGGCTGTTCCAGCAGTTTTTGCCTGTGGAGCCAAATTATCAAACAGTGATGCAGTTCAGCCGCTTGCTGTTGCATAATCTGCCGATTGGGAAAGATGAAGCAGGCAGGATAAAGGATGAAAGAATTGATGAGGGTTTGAACCATAGACATCACAAGTTATCGGCTACAGATATCAACTGCAAATCTCCAATGCCTCTGGCTACTAAAGAGGTGGAATTGCTACAGGCGATCGCCCACGAAGTCCGCACTCCTTTGGCTACCATTCGCACGCTGACTCGATTGTTGCTGAAACGTCCCAAACTCGATGCGGTGGTGGTCAAGCGTTTGGAAATGATTGATGCTGAGTGTACCGCTCAGATCGATCGCTTCGGTTTAATTTTCCGCGCCGTGGAATTGGAAATGTCGCAAGCTAAAAATTCTGGCGTGCAGCTAACAGCAATGTCCCTCGGTGAAGTGCTACAAAATAGCATTCCCCGCTGGCAAAAACAGGCGGCTGTGCGAAACCACACTTTGGAAGTTATTGTGCCGAAAAAGTTGCCGGCGGTAGTCAGCGATCCGACGATGCTGGATCAGGTTTTAACTAATTTGATTGAGAATTTTACTCGAACTTTGCCTTCCGGGAGTCGCATTCAGGTGGAGGTGACATTGGCGGGCGATCAGTTAAAGTTGCAGTTGGAATCGGAACACTTACCTGAAGGTAATGTCGCATCGACTTTTGCAGAAGCGGCGAATGCTCCTTTGCGATCGATCGGGCCTTTGTTGATGGTGCAGCCGGAGACGGGAAGTTTGAGTTTAAATTTGAGCGTGACTAAGAATTTATTTCGGGCTGCTGGCGGGAAGTTGGTAATTCGCCAGCGACCCCAAAAGGGTGAGGTGATGACGGTATTTTTGCCGCTGCAATAGTTATTAATTATTGGCAAAATCTGTAGGGGCGGGTTTTACCAACCATCTATGTCAGAAATGAACAATATAATAAACCCGCCCCAGCCCAACGACAAATCCGAATTAATATTTTTTGAAGGGGATCGAACATCAGGTTAATCAGGGTTATTGGTTGGGTGGGGGCGGGTTTTTATAGATTGTTTCTGAGCGTCAAATATTGTTGGTAAAACCCGCCCCTACAGTTAATCAGGGTTATTGGTTGGGTGGGGGCGGGTTTTTATAGATTGTTTGTGAGCCTCAAATATTGTTGGTAAAACCCGCCCCTACAGCACGATCGCATTAATCAATTAAAATTTCAATGACAAACTCGGTTCCTTCTCCCGGTGTTGAAAAACAACTCAGTTGGCCGCCGTGTTTTTCTTCTACAATTTGACGCGCGATCGCCAGTCCTAACCCAGTTCCTTTGCCCACGTCTTTAGTGGTAAATAGATGGTCGAAGATATGATTTTTCACCTCTTCTGACATTCCTTTTCCGTTATCGGCGATGGAAATTTTTACCTTTTCACTTTCTACTTTTGTCTGAATAGTGATGTGATTGGGATGGGCTTGAATTTCGGCAAAAGTCCGTCCTTGATTCGATTCTTCTAAGGCATCGATCGCATTTGCTAACAAATTCATAAATACCTGGTTTAATTGTCCCAAATAACATTTTACTTTGGGAATATTGCCGTACTCTTTAATGATTTCAATTTCCGGATGCTTGTCGTTCGCTTTCAGGCGATGGCGTAAAATCATCAAAGTGCTGTTGAGGCCTTCGTGGATATTGGCCTCAACTTTATGGGCCGTATCGGCACGAGAGAAAGTGCGGAGGGAGGTGCTGATGTTTTTGATGCGCTCGCACCCTATTTTCATGGAACTCAACATTTTGGGTAAATCTTCTACTAGATAATCTAAATCTATTTCCTCTGCTTTCTCAATCAATTCTGCTTCGGATGGAGGAAACTTTTCTTGATAGAGGCGCAAATAATCAATTAAGTCTTGAACTCCAGCATGAGCTTCATTAATGTTCCCGGCAATAAAACCAACGGGGTTGTTGATTTCATGGGCAACCCCTGCCACTAGATTACCTAATGCTGACATCTTTTCACTTTGGATCATGTGCATCTGAGCTTGCTGAAGTTCATTCAAAGTCTGCTGCACTTGGTGATAGAGACGGGCATTCTCCAGAGCGATCGCCGCTTGACTAGAGAGAAAATTCAGCACTAGGAGGCGATCGCGACTAAACACCCCACTGGTTATCCGATTTTCTAGATACAAAATGCCGACCAAGTTCCCCTGATTTAGAATTGGCAAACCCAGCAAACTCTCTGGTTGGTGGTGGTCTAAATAATCGTCAATCACAGGCAGATCAGTTTTGAGGTGATCGATGGCAACTGCTGCTAGGGTGTTTTTGACATACTGGATTAATTTAACGGGAACGGTGGGATTATTCTCTAGGGGTTCCCTTTGCAGGCTAATGTTTTCCCAGGTAGCTATCGCCCGCACTTGCCATTGTTGATCTTGGCACAGCATCAGTACACAGCGATCGGCTCCAGAGTTTTGTAGCATGGTTTGGGTCACAATTTGCAGCAACTCATCCAGGTCGATCGTGCTGGAAATCATTTGGGAGATTTGCAGCAGAGTCGAAAAATCTAGAGCCTGGTTAATGGAGGTGCTTGAGGTACTGTGATGGGTGATCGAAGGAATTGAGTAGGTGGGATTGGTGAGGGTGGATAGGGTTTCTAAAATAGTGAAGGGTTGGACGCACTGTTGTAAGATGGGACGCAGCAGATCGGGATAACGTTTTTCTAGGTCATCGGTTTTGGCTTTTGCTCCCCAGCGAGCGTAACAATAGTAGGCTTCCTGCATATAGCCTGCGGCAACTTTTTCTTTGCCCCAATTGAGGTATAATTTAGCTGCGAGTTCGTTTGCTAAGGCTTCTTCGTTGAGGAATTCGTTTTCTTTAGCGAGTTGAATGGCGCGATCGTACAACTCAGCAGCCGGCCATTTTTCTTCAGCAACACGAGCCATCTCCGCCTCTAAAAGCAGAAATTTGGACAGACAGTTTTCAGGACAGTTGTGTGCCCAAATTTGAAGTTGTTGCCGATTATTCTGAAGAATTTCTTGATAATCTTTGGGTAGTTTTTCCGGTGCTTCCCCATAAAGTTGCAATACAGTCAAAGACTGATAAAAACAATGCACAATACGTTGAAATTGTCCATATAGTGCATTAGAAAAGTCGGCCGCCGCTACTAACATTTCATAAGCTTTAGCATACTCACCATAGGTAAAAAACAAAAAGGCTTTAGCGAAATAGTAAGTGCTACTGCCATAGCCATAGCCAATTTCATTGAATGTTGCTAGCGCCGACTCTTCATCAAATGTTTCAGAGCTAAGGCTATACTTCCCTATCGTTAGCCCTTGCAAGTTCTCTAGGAGCTTGCACTGAAGAATTAGGGCAAAGGCTGTCGTAATCTCAGTCCGTTCCGCAAAGCTGATGTACTTTTCATGTCGAGCCAGCAAACTGTGAATATCGCTTGAGACGATCGCCTGCTGCCAGAAACTGAACAGAGCACTGTGATGACACCAAGAAAAATCCCCTACCTCCATTGCCCCCTGATAAGCAGCTTGTTGCAGAACAAGATTGGAACTGACGTGCTTGCGCCAATGGTTGATAAAGTTGCCGAAGGACATATAAATTTTGCCATTCAGGGTGGTGTTATTAAATTTTTCATTCACCTTCAACCCTAAAAGTCCAAACTCATAGCCCAATTCATAGTCTTGAAAGCGTTGGCAGAGAATTGTGCCATACCAAACATAAACAAAACCCGCCACATTTGTATTCCCGTATTGCAAACAGAGATTGGTCATGTGTAAAACAACCAACACTAACAACTCCTGATTAGTTAGGTAAGTGGGCGGTACCATGTTCATTAGCAGTTTGATCTGCATCTGGCGTTCTTCATCGACAATGAGTGGTGCGTCGATTAGTCCGGCAACTGCGCGCTGATTTAAGGTTTTTTTAACTGCCAGAGCCATCGCTTCTAACTCCGCTTCGTTTGGCATAATCGCCAGTTCTAAGCCTAACAGTTTCAGCCCTTCAATTCCTACCTGAATCGCCTTTTGATACAGGGCATTATTTTGATAATGAGTTAGCTGAATCGCAATAATTTTGGCTCGCTCAAGACTTGATTTGGCATAACTAAAGGCGATTTGTATCAAATTTTCAGCTTCCTCAAAATGACCTGCTAAAAATTCAGCCTCAAGGCTTTCTAAATACATCGTAAATGTTAATTTATAAGCAGACTCCCATTTATTAGCTGGTAGAAAAGTTAAACCGAAAGCGAGATATTTGGTCGCCGATTCATAAGCAGTTGATAGTTTAGCTCTCTGCCCCGCAAAGAGGCTAATTTTAGCAAGCTTGGTTCGTTCTTCCTGCTGCGTGATTAGCTCAGAGCCAATGATAAAATGATTGATAATATCGAACACTTCTTCTCCTCTTTCAACCTCTGAGAAATTCGGCAGAAGTAACTGTCCAATTTTGAGATGGGTAGCTTGCTTTTTGTCATCAGGAATTAATGAATAAGCAGCTTGCTGAACCCGATCGTGGAGAAATTTGTAGTGAGGTAATTGAGCGGCGGTATTTGGCACGTTGGGGGTGCTTTTCCCCTCTTCTTTCCCTATATAAAACTTGTAAATTTCACTGGTTGGTAAGATGAATCCTTCTTGCAAGGATTTCCATAAATCGGCAGCAGTTTCTTCCGGCGACTTCTCGCTGACTACCGCCAATGTATTCAAATCAAACTGCGCTCCAATGCACGCAGCCAACTTCAGCACATCCTGAGTTTTTGGCGGCAATTTCTGCAATTGCACCGCCATAAACTCCACTACATCATCGGTGATAGTTAAAGCTTTGACTTTGGCGATATCGCACTGCCACCCCCCTGTTACCCCCCTGTGTCCTCCCCTGATAACGGGGGATGTTACCCCCCTCTCTCCCCCCTCCGTAAGGGGGCATGAAAGGGGGGTGGGATCAAACGCAATCAGCCCATCTTCCTGTAGCGCCCTGAGAAATTGCGTGGCAAAAAATGGATTGCCTTTGGTTTTTTGATAAACTAACTCGGTTAATGGCTGAGCAAGAGGGATCTCGCACGAGAGCGTATCTGCTATCAAATCGTTAATATCGACTTGACTCAGAGGTTCCAAGGTAATAGTATTTACCGTTACTTGGGATTTTTCCATCTCTGCTACTGCCAACATAAATGGATGAGCCGGAGATACTTCGTTATCTCGATATGCCCCAATTACCAGCAAATTCTGACTATCTTTTTCACTCATCAACACTTGCAAAAGCTTCAGAGATGCTGAATCTGACCATTGCAAATCATCCAAAAAAATCACTAAGGGATGTTCTTTTGTAGCAAAAACCGAGATAAATTTTTGAAATAGTAAATTGAAACGATTTTCGGCGGCACTTCCCGAAAGTTCAGAGACAGGCTGTTGTTTCCCAATAATTCGTTCCAATTCAGGAATTACTTCTACAATAACTTGACCGTTTTCGCCAAGAGCCTTGATAATTTTCCTTTGCCATCGTTCTAGCTGAGCGTCGCTTTCTGAGAGTAATTGATCCATTAAATCTCGGAAGGCTTGCACAAAAGCACTAAATGGAATGTTGCGTTGAAATTGGTCGTATTTGCCTTTGATAAAATAACCGCGTTGCCGAACTATGGGTTTGTGAATTTCATTGACTACAGCGGTTTTCCCAATGCCGGAAAATCCGGCAACTAGCATCATTTCGCTGCGGGATAAGTTCGAGTCCGCCCAGCCGCCCTTAGTAAGGCGTGAGTCTTCTTTTCCCTGGTTTCTCTCGTTCCCAGGCTCTTGTGGGGAACGAGATTTAGAGGGGTTTGCTACTCGAGCGAATGCTGCTAATAATGCAGCGACTTCGGTTGCTCTGCCGTAGAGTTTTTCGGGTATGATAAAGCGATCGCAAAAATCTCGTCGCCCAATGGCAAAACTCTCAATTTTACCTGTATCATTGAGTTGTTGCAAACAATTTTTTAAATCTGCTTTCAGCCCTAATGCACTCTGATAGCGACATTCGGCATTTTTTGCAATCAATTTGCTGACAATTTCCGAGAGGACAAGGGGAATTTCGGGATTAATTTCACGTACAGATGGTGGGTGCTGGGCAATATGACAGTGGATCAATTCCATCGGATCGCTGGATTGAAATGGCAATTTTCCTGTCAGCAATTCGTAAAAAGTTATACCTAATGAATAAAAATCTGTGCGGTAGTCAAGGCCGCGATTCATTCTTCCTGTTTGCTCGGGAGATAAGTAGCTGAGTGTTCCTTCGATCACGTTGGGACTCATCAGCATTTGAGTTTCTCGCGGCAGCAAAGATGCAATACTAAAGTCAATGAGTTTGACTTGTTTAGTCTCAGGATTTATTAAAATATTGGCGGGTTTAATGTCTTTGTGAATGATGCGGTGGCGGTAAAGTATATCTAATGTATTGCTTAGATCGATCGCAATTTGGAAAAAATCAACAAGAGATTGCACGGCTTTTCCTTTCCCCGTCCATTCCTTCAGAGAAATTCCCCCGAAGTCTTCCACAATCAGCGCATAGCCGTTGCGGTAGGGTTCCAAGCTGTAGGTTTGGATGATTCCGGGCAAATTTAGGTTTTTGGCGATCGTGTATTGATTGCGAAAATGCAAGAGTTCGCTGAAGCTGGGATACTCGTTTCGCAAGACTTTGATGGCGACCGGTTTTTGGTCCGAGAGGCGAATTCCGCGATAAACTAGGGTGCGAGTGCCTGAATAAATTCGAGCGAGAATTTGATAGCCAGTTAATTCTATCATAGCAATAATTATTTTTTAGATAAATATTTGATTTACTCTTACAATCTAGTGCAAATCAGATTCTTCCTTGGTATTAATACTTAAAAATATAACAAATTTCGCAGCGCGCGAACAGCTAACCGTTAACGGTTAACCGGATTCGGTTAACCGTTAACAGTTAACCGAAGTCAGTTAACCGAATTCATTCTGGCTTTCAAGGCATCTCGCGCTTGTTCTCGATCGTCAAAATGGACTTTTTCGGTGCCCAAAATTTGATAATCTTCGTGTCCCTTTCCTGCAATCAGCACGCCATCTCCCGGTTTAGCGTCCATAATAGCAGTGCGAATTGCAGCGGCGCGATCGCACAAAACCATCGGCTTTACTGCTGCGGGAATTCCTGCTAAAACATCCTCCAAAATGCGATCGGGATTTTCAGTGCGCGGATTGTCGGAAGTAACAACCGCTAAATCGGCTAATTCTGCAACGATTTTACCCATTATCGGCCGCTTAGTGCGATCGCGATCGCCACCGCAGCCAAACACGCAAATCATCTGACCCGGAATAAACGGCCGCGACGCCTTCAACAAGTTCTCCAAACTGTCTGGAGTGTGCGCGTAATCCACAATAACGCTAATATCTTGGTCGGGACTAATTTGCACCCGTTCCATCCGTCCCGGTACTCCCGAAAACTGAGACAATTTCTCCACAATTGCGGACAAATCTAAACCCAATTCTAAAGCAGCACCAACAGCAGCCAACATATTTGATAAATTGAACTGACCGACTAAAGGCAAAACAAAAGCCGTTTCGCCCTTGGGAGTGTGCAGCATTCCCTTAACTCCATTGGGCTGATACTCCAAATCAAAAGCATACAAATCTGCCGTTTTCAGAACAGTGCTGTAACTCCAAACTCGGTCGGACTTTAAACTTTCAACTATCCGCTGCCCGTAGGGATCGTCAATATTAATTACAGCGCGATTTTTGAGGTAATCGGAACCAAATAAAAGCGACTTAGCCTCAAAATAATCCTCCATATCGCGGTGATAATCGAGATGGTCTTGAGTCAAATTTGTAAAGACAGCAACTTCAAAATTACACCCTAAAACTCGCTGCTGCGCTAAAGCGTGGGAACTGACTTCCATCACGCCGTGTTTGCATCCGGCTGCTACAGCTTCTGCTAATTGCTTTTGCAGGTCAACTGCAAAAGGTGTGGTGTAAAGTGCAGTTTTTTGGAAGCCCGGCCAGCGAGTATAAAGCGTGCCGAAAATCGCCGTCGGCAACTGCATTTCATTGAGCAAAAATTCGATTAAATGAGTTGTTGTAGTTTTGCCGTTAGTCCCGGTAACGCCGACAAGTTTTAATTTGCTAGCTGGAGTGTCGTAAAAAGCAGTTGCTATATGACCGCAAACTTGAGCCATATCGGCTGCTGCGATGACGCAAGTACCCCCGCCTTGGGAAGGTGTTTTCTCGGCTGCTTGGGTGGAAATTATGGCGGCAAGTGCACCAGATTCGATCGCACTTTGCCAAAAATCTCCCCCATCAACCCGAGTTCCCGGCATTCCCAAAAACAAATCGCCCGCCTGACAAGCGTGGGAATTAGTGGATAAACCCTTGACTTCGGCATCGAGGGCGGGATGTTTGGCGTCAAAGGAAATGCTGGGAACTGCTGCTAATAATTCTCTCAATTTCATCTGAAAAACTCCTCGCTTGAATGTCTTGAATATGACTGGCGGAACCGATTTTTGAGCCACTCTCTACAGGTTTTTGCTGTGGGCGGTGCAAAGCCTAATTTTTTTTGGTGCGCGGTGTAAAATCTATCTGCCTACAGTAAGCTGCACACCAAGTACCCCGATGTCAGGATTAAAACCTGAGTTTTTGGGTAAATCTCACATTTTGCACCATTCAATTACTTGTTTAGGAACAGGCAAGATGCCTGTTCCACAAGAAAACTCATTGTTTGTGGAACGGGCATCTTGCCCGTTCTTGACAAGGGTGCAACATCTGAGTAAATCGTATTATTGTGACGGATCGATTTGCAAATATTTCTGTAACATTTGCTCCAATTGGGCGACACTACAGCGGGGAGAAGGACGGGGTAACAGTTCTTCAGGGGAGAATGCAGCCTCGCCAGCAGAATTTGTTGGTTGGGGCTGCACTTTAAACAAAACAGGAACTTCGTACTGATAAGCTTGAAACCAGTCATCGCGTTCGGTAATATCTCGGACTTCGAGTTGAAACTTCAGGCTTTCAATCTGTTCGAGTTTTTCTTGCAACCCTTCGCACAAGTGGCATCCGGGTTTGCTGTACAAAATCAATCGCATCATAACAGTAAGATTAAACTCGATCTTAAATTCTGAAATGTCCGATCGGCAGTGGGCGAACTCAACGCGAGTAAGACGCAACTCACGGCTTTATGGGTCGCAATGCGCGATCGAAGTAATCTTAGCATTGGCAGCGAACAGATTACCGCGTTTGACAATCAAAACACTACAACCCCATCCCTCTCTTTCTTCTCTTCCTCTGTGCCCTCTGCGCCTCTGCGGTTAAAAAATAAATCTAGTTCACAAATGAAAGAGTTAAATTTATTCACACCACCTAATTGTCAAATTATACTTGACTAATAAATCAATCTTTAGTATAGTATATAAATAGCCCTACATAAAGGAGGCAGTATGGACTGCACCGAATACGCAGAAGCCAAGCGAAAAGCAGCTAAAAAAATTAGCGCCGACATTCGAGAACGCTGGAACAATCGCATCGTTACGCGAGGATTGCACTTGATGGGAGAAGCGGGGGCCGTGCAGTATTTAGCTGATTACGGGCGCGGCATCGGTACGGCAAAAGTTATTGGTTTTGCACTCTGCGCCGAGTCGGAAGGATACCCGGAAATGGCGATCGGCTTTTGGAAAAGAGCGTTTGAATTGGAAACCGGAGAAAAGCCGATCGCCCTGAATCCTCCAAACAAATCTAGCACCAATCTTGCTGCTGCTGCAAAATCAGCTACCGCTGCCAACATAGAGACTGCTAATAACCCCGTAGTTCCCGAATTGCCGCCGCATTTGCAGCCGGGAAGGATTGTGACAATGCAGCCGGTTGACGCGCCGAGTGAACGTTCTTATTACATCGAAAATCCCGATTATTGGGGACAGCCAAAGCGCGATGGCAATCGAGTCGTTGTCATTGCGACGCCAGATAAAGTATACTACCAATCGCGATCGACTAACCTGCGGCAACAGGCATCGATTGAGATCGATCGCACATTAATCGACACAGCCGCTAAAATTGGCACCTTTGTTTTAGACGGCGAACTGTATTACAAAAGCTGTACGGGCAGCGAACACCGCACCGGCGCCCAAGCTGCTACAGTTAATATTGAAAGCGGTTTTCCGACTACTCAGCCCAGCGCAATTTATGCCATTTTTAAAATTTTGTTTTTCAAAGGCAATGATTTAACTACCGTGGCCGAATCCGAACGAATTGCAGCGGGAGTTGAAGTTGGCAAAATGCTGGCAAATTTATCCCCAGCCTTTGAAGTTGTACCGACATTTCGCACCACCGCCGAAAAACTCGTCCTGGCCAATCAGCAGGAAGCTGAAAACAGAGAAGGCGAAGTTTGGGTGTTGCACAACTGCCTCTATGTCGGCGGCAAAGATGTTAAGAAATATCCGATGGTGAGGACTAAATACTGTCAAGAACACGATTTGTTTATTGTGGGTTTGACGGCGACAAAAGTTGCGGGGCGGCCATTTAGCGCCGTCAAAGTAGCGCAAGAAATTGATGGCAAATTAGTCCCAGTAGGAACCGTGGGAACCGGGTTTAGCGGGGAGGAAATGCAGGAAATTGCCCGACTCTACGAGGCTAACCCCAAAAGTGTCAAAATTAAAGTGCGATCGCAGGGTTTGACGGAAAGTGGCAAATTATGGCACGCACGATTTCTGGAGTTTTGTTAAATTGGTAGGGAAACGGCAGTCCCGTTTCCTTCCCAGAATATGTGAGTTCCAACACATAGTATCAGATCATACCAATTTTTTATGAGGCCCCGTAGAATCCGATCCCCCCTAGCCAAGGGCGGGCACGGGGAGTAGGGGTCGCACCGCCCCTAGGTCGGGGGGGACAAGAACTTACTCAAAGTCAACCCCTACTCCCCAACAATCAGGGGTATGCGAGGGGGATCGAGATATGTGCAACTTCACATTAAATTGGTATAAAATCAGCGGAGTAAAAATCAATGGTTATCACCAAAAACAATTTCTACATTTCTCCAGAAGAGTACCTAGAAGGCGAGCGAGTAAGCCCGATAAAACACGAAGACAGACGCGGACACGTTTATGCAATGACAGGGGCAAAAAAACCTCATATTGTTATTGGTAGTAATTTAGTTCGGCTGCTGGGAAATCATCTTCTGAATACGCCATGCTTAGTTTTATCATCAGATATAAAAGTCCGACTGGAAGAGGCAAATTGCTATTACTATCCTGATGTAGCGGTGACTTGCGACGAAAGGGATACCTCAACTACGGAAGATTTCATTTTATAGCGGTTCTCAAGAAAGTGAGGTATGGGGTGAGTCCTATGCCCGATGCCCGATGCCCGATGCCCGATGCCCGATGCCCGATGAGCACCTCATGTTACTGAGAAAGGCTATATATCCATCTTTAGTAGTTGAGGTATTGTCGCCCTCAACAGCAGCTTTCGACAGAGGCGATAAATTTGCCGATTACCAAACTTCTCCGAGTTTGCAAGAATACGTACTCATCACTCAATCTGAGATTAAAATTGAGTGTTTTCGGCTGAATGCTGAGGGAAATTGGGTTTCTCAGATTTACGGGCAAGGAGATAGAGTAGAATTGGTTAGTGCGAATTTTAGTTGTGCAATTAGCGAAATTTATCAAAAAGTACCCGGCATCATATTGTGATGTATCAAAAAAAACTTTCTTGGGTTCGTAGTGAGGACTTCAGTCCTCAGAAGAAGGACTGAAGTCCTCACTACGAACCGAAACGATAGCTAACAAATAGAAAAAACAATGATTAAAATCTTACACCTTTCCGACATTCACATGGGCAGCGGCTTTTCCCACGGCCGGATTAATCCAGAAACCGGTTTAAATACGCGGCTGGAAGACTTCGCGGCGACGCTGAGTAAATGTATGGATAGAGCAATTTCTGAACCCGTAGATTTAGTCATATTCGGCGGCGATGCTTTCCCGGATTCGACGCCTCCACCGTTTGTTAAAGAGGCTTTTGCTCGCCAATTCAGCCGCTTGGTGGATGCCCAAATTCCGACTGTTTTGCTAGTAGGAAATCACGACCAACATTCCCAGGGACAAGGCGGGGCGAGTTTGGGGATATATCGGACTTTGGGAATACCTAAGTTTATTGTAGGCGATCGCCTGGACACTCACCTCATTCAAACCCGCAGCGGGCCCGTACAGGTGGTAACATTACCTTGGTTGACTCGATCGACCTTAATGACACGTTCCGAGACTGAAAACCTGTCTATGGGCGATGTTAACCAATTATTAACCGAAAAACTGACGATCGCAATGGAAGGCGAAATTCGCCGCCTCAACCCCGAAATACCAACCGTACTTTTAGCGCACTTAATGGCAGATAAAGCAAGCTTGGGTGCAGAGCGTTTTTTAGCAGTTGGTAAAGGTTTTAACATACCCGTTTCCATGCTAACTCGCCCTTGTTTTGATTACGTTGCTCTCGGCCACGTTCACAAACACCAAAATCTCAATGCTTCCAACAATCCGCCCGTAATTTATCCCGGAAGTATCGAACGAGTTGATTTTAGCGAAGAGAAAGAAGATAAAGGTTTTGTGTTAGTTAATTTGGAACGGGGGAAAGCAGAGTGGGAATTTTGCACTTTGCCAGTGCGGGTGTTTCAGACTATTAAAGTGAATGTTTCCGAATCGGAAAACCCGCAAGCCGATTTAGTTAAAGCTATTGGCAAGAAAGAGATCCAAGACGCGGTTGTGAGATTGATTTACCAATTGCGCTCGGAACAATTAGATTTAATTGACAACGCAGAATTGCACACACTTCTGGGCGAAGCGCACAGCTACACAATCCAGCCGGAATTAGTCAGTCAGCTAGCGAGGCCGCGGTTGCCCGAATTGAATGCTAATAATAGTATAGAACCCTTAGAAGCTTTGAAAACTTATCTGGCAAGTCGCGAAGATTTGAAAGATGTTGCGGAGAGTATGTTAGAGGCGGCACAGGGTTTGTTGGGCGGCGCGGAGGAAGTTATGGTAGAATTCTAGGTACACCATGACTAATTTGTCTGTAACACTCAAGGATGCTAATTCTAATTTGAGGTTTCACCAGAGGGAAATATGAGAATCAATAAAATTTCTGTTACCAAACTTTTTGGAGTTTTTAACCATCAGGTTTATTTCAATATGGAAGATAGAATCACGCTCGTTCATGGACAGAATGGAATTGGTAAAACAGCCTTACTCAGGATAATTAATGGATTTTTTAATTCGCGTTATTCAGAACTTCGCAGTCTCCCTTTTGAACAATTTCGAGTGGATTTTGATGATGGCAGTCATCTACTAATAGCTAAATTTATCGAATTGACCGAAAGTTTGATTTTTCAATTTTCACAACCTGATTCCAAACCCGAAACATTTTCATTAAATTTCTTACTAGATTCAAAGCTAAGTGTCCTAGATTCGGCTATCAGAAAATTACGGCTATCGAATGAAAAAATGCTAAAAGATATAGATATATTTCAGAAAAACCAATCCTTAGAAAATATTGACGATAGCTTTGATGACTTACTAGATGAAGATGTAGAGAGAATCAAGGAAGAACCAAAGTGGCTATCACAAATAAAAAAATCTATCGATGTTCGTTTCATAGAAACTCAACGTTTGTTAACTCACTCAGATGTTCCCAAAGCACAGGGAGATATGAAACACCCATCAATGATTCCATCATCACTTGATATATATTCTCAGGAACTTGCAGAAGAGATCCAAACAAAGCTAGCTGAATATGGTGCATTGTCTCAATCTCTTGACAGAACTTTTCCGGCAAGAGTTGTTAACAACAAAATAACGTCTGAGTTGACAGAAGAAACACTTCGCAATAAATTAAATGAAATTGAAGAACAGCGTTCTCGTCTCATAAAAACGAGTCTTTTAGAAGGAGACGAAAATTCAGATTTTCAATTGCAACAACATATCGATCTAACAACCAAAAATATCTTATCCGTCTATCTTGAAGATGTCGAAAAAAAATTCATGGTCTTTAACGAAATTGCGGCAAAAATAGAGCTTTTCCAACGAATTATTCAACAGAAATTTCGTTATAAGAATATGAATATCAGCAAAAAAAACGGTTTTACCTTTACGACTGCTGACGGCAAACCTTTATCACCCACCGATTTATCTTTCGGGGAACAGCACGAATTAGTAATGCTTTACCAGTTGTTATTCAAGGTCAAACCTAGTTCGCTAATTCTCATTGACGAACCAGAACTTTCCCTGCACGTAGCGTGGCAAGTCGAGTTTCTCAAAGATTTGCAAGCAATTATCAAACTGGCCGACTTTGATGTGTTGATCGCAACTCATTCTCCAAGTATTATAGACGATCGCTGGGATTTGACAGTGGAGTTAAAAGGGCCAGTTGAATGAGAGAATACATTACCCCTAACTACATTGCCAACCAAATTCGTCTGCTGAGAAATCAACCTCAATACACTGAACATTCTTTTCTAATTGCTGAGGGAGATACAGATGCACGACTCTGGAAAAACTTAGTAGACTCGACAAACTGTCGTGTGGAAATTGCCCATAATAAGGATAATGCTGTGCAAGTGCTAAATATCCTTGAAAAAGATAATTTTGCTGGTGTGTTGGCTGTCGTTGATGCTGATTTTTGGATACTAGAAGGTGTTGTTAAATCTAGCCCTAACTTACTATTAACCGACACTCATGATCTGGAAACTATGCTGCTGAAGTCGCCAGCACTTGAAAAGGTGCTTTTGGAACACGGATCGGAAGCAAAAATTAATAATTTTGGTAAAGATATCCGCCAGACTTTATTAGAAAGTGCCAAGATTATCGGTTATTTGCGATGGGCTTCGCTGAAATTTAATTATTGTTTGAAATTTGAAGGTTTAGCTTTTAATAAATTTGTAGATGATAAAACCTTGGGACTAAATGAATCGAAGTTGCTTCAAACTGTGAAAAACAACTCTCAAAAGCCGGGACTTGACGAACCGGAAATTAGAGCAAATATGGATAGCTTAAAAACAGATACTCAAGATATGTGGTACATTTGTTGCGGTCACGATATGATTGCTATTTTGTCGATCGCACTTTGCAAAGCATTAGGTTCCTGTAACTCTAAGCAGGTTGAACCCAATGTACTAGAAATAAATTTAAGGCTAGCCTATGAGTCTGCTCATTTCCGAGAGACAAAACTTTATATAGCTATTCAGACATGGGAACAAACTAATCAACCGTTTCAGGTGCTACCTAACCTGTAACCTCCACATTCCCAAAAACTTCCCCTACAACCAACCGAGTTCCATTGGCAAAATCCACCCCAGACTGCACCTTTTTCCCCGCCAACTGTACCTCCCGCAATAATAATAAGCCATCACCGGTTTGGACGATCGCCCCCAAGCCCTTCACAACCTTGACAACTTCCCCATTCGCGCCCGACAACTGGGCTAAAACAGGCCATTCGCGTTCCAAAACTCTCAAATCCGCTGGCATTTGCAGCCAATATTCCGGCCCGACGGGCACAGTAGCTATCACCTTCAGAGAATTGCCGCGAAAAGTCGTCGTGCAATCCGGGAAAAAGCCCCTAACTTGATTGTGAAGGTCGATCGCACTTTTCGACCAATTCAGCACATAATCCGCACTCTTAATCATCGGCGCATAAGTCGCCTCAGCATCATCTTGAACAACAGCTTTAACCTTATCGTCCCTCAATTTTACCAAAGTTTCCACCAACAAATCCGCCCCAACTTCCGCCAACCTATCCGCCAAAGAATCAGCATTATCCAACAGTGAAATACCAGCAAAAGCCTTCAACAGCATCGCCCCAGTATCCATCCCAGCATCCATCAGCATAGTAGTAATCCCTGTTGTCTTTTCCCCGTCAAAAAGACAGCGCTGAATCGGTGCTGCACCGCGATACTTCGGCAAAATTGAACCGTGAACGTTAACGCAAGCCAAACTAGGAATATCCAGAATTTCTTGAGAAAGAATTTGGCCATAAGCCACCACCACAAACACATCCGCCTCCGCTTCTCGCAACTTAGCAAGCGTTTCCGCATCCTTCTTAATTCGGCGCGGCTGCCAAACCTGGAGACTGTGATTTAAAGCCACATCTTTTACAGGTGAAGGCATCAATTGATTGCCTCTTCCCCGACGTTTGTCCGGCTGAGTCACCACACCCACAACCTCAAATTCTGGGTGACTTAGCAAACTGGATAAAGTAGGGACTGCAAAATCGGGAGTGCCAAAAAAAACAATTTTCATAGATTCTTCGTTATTAGTAAGTAGTCCTCAGTCATTACTCATTAGTCATCAAGTAGGTAATGGCAAAAAACCATAGTATATTATACAGACTATTCAGCGCGTCGCAGCTATGATACAAGCTAGTTTATGAGTGTTTTTACCCACCTAGCTCATGTAATGTTTATTTGTCAGCTCAAATAATAGTAGTTGGCTCCTAGATTATACACTTCGAGAAGAGTTCCGAGTTGTGCGATCGGCAAAAAGGATCTCGATTGATACTCAGGTGCAGCCCGACTCGAACGCTCAAAAGCAATGTGTTTGATAGAGGCAACAACATTTGCATCCATTCTTCCCAAGTTAACTATAACTGTTCTACACTAATAATTATCATCTAATCTACCTTTGTTACTGGGAATCTCAATCTTATCATATCTCCTCGAACATGGAAAAACCATCTAATCTCCTGCTGAAACTCAGCCGCAGCTTATTTGCCGACACCGCCGAACAAGAAAAGTTTATTCATGCCGTCACCAATCCCCAAGTTTTTAATCCTGCCATCTTTTGGCTGCAACCAAAACCAACAGAAAACCCCTTTGATATCGAAATTCCAGTTTCTTGGCAACCGCAATTTGTAGATAGACTAGCCTTAGAATACCAGCCGGGAAAACATTCCTTACATCAATCAGGACATTACTACTGTCTTGACTTTTCCTCAATCTTCGCCGCCTCCACATTGTTAACAATACCCCAGCCCATCAAACTAATCGTAGATATGTGCGCCGCCCCCGGAGGAAAAAGTATATTTGCCTGGAAAACCTTAAACCCAGAATTGCTGTTGTGCAACGAAGCCATAGGCAAACGCATGGGAATGCTTATCTCTAATTTAAAACGCTGTCAAATTCAACCATGCGCCGCCGCTAACGTCGATTCAAAAATGCTTGCCGAAAAAATACCACAAACTGCTAATTTAGTAATAGTAGATGCTCCTTGTACAGGTCAATCACTCTTAGCAAAAGGAGACAAAGCACCCGGCTGCTTTCATCATGTCACCATTAACAGCAATGCCAACCGCCAAAAAAGAATTTTAGCCAATTCTGCTAAAATTGTAGCGCCCCAAGGTTATCTTGCATACATGACCTGCACTTATTCAACCCCAGAAAATGAACAAGTCAGCGAATGGCTGTTAAGCAAATTCCCCGAATTTGGGCCAGTCACTGTTCCTCATTTAGAAAAATATCGATCGCACCTGACCGAAATTCCTTGCTATCGGATGTGGCCGCAAGATAGACTAGGAGCAGGAGCTTTCACCGTTTTGTTTCAAAACACCTCGGATGGAGAGAGAAATCAGCTACCAGCAGATTTTCGAGATTTAGCTCGTTTTACCAACCTCTAACTATCCGCGTCCATCCCCGTTCATCTGCGGGTAAAAAAAATCTTCTTCCTGGAATCCAACTAAAAAATGATATTATCCAAATTATCCAAAGCAATTAAAAGGCCACTCAAACTCGCTGTCGGCATTTTACTTACCTTAAATCTGCTAATATTAAGCGGCTGTCAAAACAGCACCACACCCGCAGCCAAAAACGGCGAACCGATCGAACTCACACTGTGGCACGGCATCAATCCTCCCCCAAATCGCGACGTATTTAAAACCCTCACAGACCAATTCAACAAAACACATCCCAACATCCAGATCAAACCAATTTACATCGGCCAGCCCGACCAACAACTGCCAAAAATACTAACAGCAATAGTTGGAAATGCACCGCCGGATTTGCTGTGGAATAGCCCTACAATTGCGGGAAAACTAGCCGAACTCAACGCAATTGTGCCGTTAGAAAACTGGCTCGACAAATCGCCCCGGAAAGCCGAAATCTACCCGGCCCTCTTCGAGTCAATGGAACTCGGCGGACACACTTGGTCAGTTCCCCTAGGCACAAATAACGTCGCCATATTTTACCGTCCCAGCTTATTTGCAGCAGCAGGAATCAAAAAAGTGCCGCAGAATTGGGGGCAATTAAAGCAAGTAGCCCGATCGCTCACGCGAGACACCAACGGAGACGGCCGCACAGACCAACACGGCATAGTGCTCCCCCTAGGCAAAGGAGAATGGACAGTATTTACCTGGCTGCCATTCATGTTCAGCGCAGGCGGCGAACTCAAAGGCGAAATACCTCAAAGTCCTATACCCCAAATAGATAATCCCGGTTCTCACGCGGCCTTAGAATTGTGGAGCGACTTGTTAAAAGAAGGTTCAGCAATATTGTCAGCACCCGAACGCGGTTACGAACTCGACAATTTCATCGCCGGGAAAGTCGCCATGCAAATCACCGGGCCGTGGACGCTAGCACAGTTGCAGCAAAGCGCGATCGACTACGCAGCAATGCCTTTACCGCTCCTCAAACGCCCCGCAGCCGTCGTAGGGGGTGAAAACCTATTTTTAATGAAAACCTCGCCAGAACGAGAGCGAGCAGCCCTAGTATTTTTAGAATACGTTATAGGTGAAGAATTCCAAACAGCATGGGCATTAGGAACAGGTTATTTACCCATTAACTTAAAATCGAGACAGAGCCAAGCTTATCAAAGCTTTGTGGAAAAAAACCCTGTTTTGCAAGTATTTTTAGAACAAATGAACTCAGCCAGATCGCGACCCATTATATCAGGTTACTCCCGCCTATCAGAAAACCTCGGTCGCGCCATAGAGGCAACCCTCCTCGGCCGCAACTCCCAAGACGCCCTTAAAGAATCTCAAGAGCGTTTGACACTAACCTTAGATATTGCAACAGCCAAAGAGAAATAGACCAGAAAAAATATTTTTGTTAGCTGTAAAATATCCGGTTTCACTGTATTCGATCGCCAGACTTGAAGCCTCGATTGATGGGTTAAAAATCTAGTGAAAATCACTACCGCCTGTACTTCTAATCAGAAACCGTGTTGTTTGCCCCAAACTTACCTAAACTCAGAGATTTTAGGTCGCTGTTATGGGTATTTTAGGTATTTTAGGTATTTTAGGTATTATTGAGCAGGGTGCAAGATGTTAGGGTGAATTGAGTTACGATCGCCCGACAGAAAAAGACACCCGCTGTCGCTCGGTAATAAATTTTTAACAAAAACCAAAAATTTACAAACCAATTGCTTAGCCATTAGAGATATATTTACAAAAAAGCGATACTCCCGAAATTCATGGGCAGATTTGATCGAACAAAAAAACCGCTCCCTCAACGGCACCACAAAAATTTAGCTCACAAGCTTCTCCCAGTACCTACCACTCATGACCTACCATCACCTAATAGAAACATTTTCTCTACCCTGTGCCTGTCCCGTGCCACATCCTGAGAGCCCAACCACCGTCCACCTTTTCCCCAAACGACAATGCAGACAAAGTTCCTTAACGCAATCAAAGGACATCCCTGGCGGTACTTCCTCGCAGTAGGCGCGATCGCCCTGGTATACTATGGGGCGTCGCAATTCGCCATTTCCACCCTCACCCTCAGTTCAGAAATTTACCCGATGTGGCCAGCAGCAGGAATTGCCCAAGTCGCCCTGCTGGTGTTTGGGCGGCAACTGTGGCCGGGAATCGCGATCGGAGGCTTCCTGTTCAGCATGAGCGTACCGTCGGCCAACATCGCCACGGCATTGATCTCGGCAGGCGCCAGAACCCTGCAAGCGTGGACGGGAACTTATCTACTCCAGGGCATTAACTTTAGCGCTAGGCTCGATCGGCTCAAAGACGTTTTAGGAATAGTCGGACTAGCAGCCTTGAGCTCTACCCTAATCAACTCCACCATCGGCAGCATCGTCGTCTGCCTGACCGGTTTATCTAGCTGGAGCGATTTTGGCACGATTTGGGGGACTTGGTGGGTAGGAGACGCAATGGGAATTTTGCTCGTCGCCCCGCTGCTGCTGACGTGGCAACAATTGCCCAAAGTCCCCACCCATCGCAAACAGATAGCTGAACGAGCGATTTGGCTGCTGCTGCTACTAGCAGTCGGCTGGCTCGTCTTTTGCTCCCGCACCCGCGCCGCCTACGCCCGCTATCCCCTCGAATACTTACCATTTCCCCTAGTAGTTTGGGCTGCCTTTCGATTCGGCCAGCGCTACACGGCCCTCTCCAACCTCATCCTCTGTGGCTTCGCCATCTGGGGTATCGCCCGAGGCAGCGGCCCCTTCCTCAAACACGCCAGCAGTATCCCCCAAGCGCTGTTATCCCTGCAAGCCTTCATCGCCGTCATCGCCGTCACCGGCTTAGTCTTAGCTGCCACCGTCGCCGAACGCCACCAAGCAGAAGTCTCCCTGCGCGCCAGCGAAGCCAGCCTCGCTAACGCCCAACGGATCGCCCAGCTAGGCAACTGGGACTTAGACCGCAACACCCAGCAATTGCGGTGGTCAGAGGAAATTTACCGCATCCTGGGACAGGAACCGGGAACTTTTGAACCCAGCCGGGAAGCCTTCTTGGAATACGTGCACCCTGAAGACAGAGAATTAGTCAGAACCTCGATCGAAGCCGCTTTATTTCAGCAACAGCCTTACAGCATCGACTACAGGCTCATACTTCCCGACGGTAGCAACCGCACAGTCTACGAACAAGCCGCCGTCACCTCCCTCTACATCACCAGCACCGTCCAAGACATCACAGACAGAAAGCAAGCCGAAGCCGCCCTGCGTTCTTCAGAAGAAAGATTTTCCAAGGCTTTTCACGCCTCCCCAGTCGGGATCAGCATCTGCACCCTCACAGACGGATGCTTCCTCGATGCCAACGAAAGCTTTTTGCGCTCATTAGGCTGGCTGCGGCACGAATTTATGGGCCGCACTCCCAGCGACTTAGGAATGTTTGTCAATTCAGAAGACGGGGGGCGACTCACCCAGATTTTGCAATCACAAAATTCGATCAGCAACCAAGAAATCAAAATTCGCACCAAAGCCGGCGAAGTGCGCGACTGGCTGCTGTCAGTGGAACTCATCGACCTCGGCAGCACTCAGTGCGTTTTAATCATGACTACCGACATCACCGAACGCCTGCGTTCCGAAGAATTCCGCCGGGCCGCATTAGCCGCCGAAGCTGCAAATAGATCCAAAAGCATTTTTCTCGCCAATATGAGTCACGAACTCAGAACCCCCCTCAACGCCATCATCGGCTACAGCGAGATCCTGCAAGAAGACGCCCGAGACCTTGGTGCCGAAGAGTTCATAGACGACCTCCAGAGAATTAACACGGCCGGCAAGCACCTACTAGACCTGATTAAAGATATTCTCGACTTGACCAAAATTGAAGCAGGCCGCATAGACTTCCACCTCGAAACCTTCACCATTTCAACTCTGGTTGAGGAAGTAGTTGCCACGATCGCGCCGATGGCAGACAAAAATAGCAATATTGTAGAAATACAATGCCCCGATGATATTGGATCGATGCAGACCGACTTGACTAAACTCCGGCAGTCTCTGCTCAACATCCTCAGCAATGCCGCGAAATTTACTTGCTCCGGCGCGATTACCTTCGCCGTTACCCGATCCGTCGAAACCCCCGCCGACTCTGCAAAGAAAGGCAAAAAACTTGGAGCGTATAGAGGAGGTGGCAAAGCTGAAAATAGCTTGTCTCTCTTATCTTCCGCTCAAGATTGGATCATTTTTACGGTCAAAGATACCGGCATTGGCATGAGTCCCGAACAGTTAGCCAAAATCTTTGAGCCTTTCACCCAAGCCGATTCCTCAACTACTAAGAAGTACGGCGGCACTGGTTTGGGGCTGACGATTACTAAGAAATTCTGCGAAATGATGGGCGGAGACATTACCGCATCCAGCGAGGAGAACAAAGGTTCTACCTTTACCATTCGGCTGCCAGCTATTTTCACCGACCTTTCGAGCTCAACCGAAAAGTCTGACCAATAATATTTTTTTACAGCTATTTTCGCTCCCGGTAATTTTTCTTTACCTCCACACTGGGCTGATTATTTCGCTAGCAGATAGGGAGATTTTGCCATAATTTATTACATTATAAACTTAGTTTTTTTACGAGGTTTTTCTAAAATAGAGTAATCTTAAATGAGTCGTATTTTTTTTACCCACCCCAACCCTCCCCGAACCCGCTCGATCGGGAGTAATAAATTCACAAATGATGTAGGATTGCTATAGAGGTAGAAGATTAGGGCGGGTTAGATAACCCTAATTAATTTATGAGTAAATACGAAAAGTCCTGAAATCGTTTCGGCTGGCATGGGAATAATAATTTTTCCTGTCCAGTACCCGCGTCCGCGATCGTTTTTTGGGTCCCACCTAGTTTTTGAGGGTAAGTTCACTTGATTAATAGCTGGTAAAAGTATAGTCATTTATAGGCATGGGAGGCTTCAAGTCCCTCCCCCTTCACTTTTACTTTGAGCGGATTGACCCTTCTTAAGCTGAACTACGCAGCTCCCTATCAAGAAAGCTGAAGGCATTTGGGATTGCTTTTCTGAGGATGTTGTACGAAGCGTTGATATCAGAATTAATTAACTGACCAGTCGATGTTTT